>JAJUJZ010000036.1 GCA_029265075.1 Gammaproteobacteria bacterium
CGCGAAAACGGTGTTCGCAGACCTCCCGGAACAGTCCTTCCTTGCTGCCCCAGTAGTACTGCAGCAGGCCGAGATTGACGCCGGCGGCCTCGGCGATGGCGCGGGTGCGCGCACCTTCGTAGCCATGCGCTGCAAATACCTGCTCCGCGGCCGCGAGTAAGGCAGCGCGCGCATCCACGCGGCGTGACGCCGCAGATTTGTTCTTGTTCATCAATGTCGTCAGGTTCATGTAGCCGCCCGTGGCGGGCGACCGGTAACACAACAGTATTATCACGATCGACGGCGCGCGCAAATCCGGTGCCGCTTCAGGCGGCTGCAAAGGTCGTTTCAAGGACGGCTACGGTGGTGTCGGAAAAAAGCTGGTCTGCCGCGAGTGCTGCAGCAGCGCCCAGTTCAGCGCCGGTGACAACATTGATCCAGCCCTTTTGCTGCAGCGCTGCGGGCACGACCACTTTGGTGTCGCGCCAGTGCGACGCCGGCACCACCGGGCGATCCGGTTCGGTGATATGGCCGGGAAAGCGCACTGCTGCAACGATCACGACCGTTTGCTTGCCGCCCTGCTCCACCTGACGCGCATACGCAAAGATATGGTCCGCGGCTGCCCCCTCCACCGTCAGCGGCAGGTACTTCCCGCTGGCGAATATCTCCGGATGGCGCTGTCGCAACTCGAGCAGCGTGGCGATGAGCCGCAGCTTGATGCGACCGTCGCGCCAGTTCTGTACCAGCTCGCTCCATGCGGCCCCAGTGATGAGCGCCTGATGGCGTAGCGCGTAATCGACAGGTCGCCGGTTGTCGGGGTCAACCAGCGAGAAATCCCAGAGCTCGGTACCCTGATAAAGATCCGGCACACCGGTGGTGGTGAGCCGAATGGCGGTCTGGGTGAGACTGTTAACGGCACCGGCGGCAGCAATGCTCTGCACGAACTGATAAAGCTCGGTCAGAAACAGTCGCGAGCGAGCGGGATCGAGTACTGCAGCCAGAAAATCCGCTGCCGCTTGTTCATACAACGGATTATTCTCGAGCCAGCTGGAGTGTCGCTTCGCCTCCCGTAGCGCTTTGATCTGCCAGCCCGCAAGGCGGTCACGCAGCTCGCCAATGGCGCTGGCATCCTCAAGCGCGAGCTGCGGTGGCCAGGCTGCCACCAGCATCTGATAGAGCATGTATTCATCAGCAGCGTCGGGCCAGTCGCCATCGGTAGTATGGCGCTTGTGACCGGCATTGAGCTGGCGCCAGTGCTGCACTGTTTCCGCCCAGCGCACCGGCAGCTCTGACAGCAGCGCCAGTCGCGCGCGCAGATCTTCGCCGCGCTTGTGATCGTGGGTCGCGGTAGCGAGCATTGCATGCGGAAAGCGCTCCCCGCGCGAGCGACACTGTTCGTGGAATTCGTTCGCCGTCATCGAAAAGCGTCCCGGCGAGGCGCCTACTTCATTGCGCGACAGCAAAACGCCATAACGGTAGAACGCCGTGTCCTCAACCGATTTGGCCGCCACGGGGGAACTGAGCTGCTGGAACCGCGCAATCGCGCGCAGGCGTGCGCGCCGCGCACGCGGGGGTACCTGTTTCGGCGGCTCGCCGCCCAGCCAGCGACTGATCGCCTCCAGCAACGGCCGCTCCACCGGATGACAGTGCGGGCTCGCCGCTGCCACGGTCTGCTGCATGATCTGCTCATCGGCCTCACTGCGACCGCGCGCATCGGCATAGGTGCGGTAGACCGGGAACTGCACCAGCAGCTCGGTCAGCACTCGCCGGATGGCGAACAGACTCCAGTCGCGGGTTGCTGGATCGCTGCGGGCCACGCGATGCAGAGCATGCGCGCAGGCATTGAAATCTGCGGCCAGCAGCTCCTGCGGAATACGACGGCGCGCCGCTTTCTCCTCCGCTTCAAAATCGCCATGACGGCCGCTGAAAGCGGTCCACAATTCGGTGAGCGGCTCCTCGCCGGCAGGGTCATGCAGCAGCGCGCCCACTTCGTTCATGAAGGCATAACCCGTGGTACCGTCCACGTCCCAGTCGGGAGCGAGTCGTTCACCTGGAGCGAGAATCTTCTCGACGATGATGTAGGGCGATCCCTTCGGGGCTGTCGCGGGCCGCTCGCGCGTCAGTTTGCTCAGACGCTGGCGCAGCCGCCGGCAATAGGTCCTGGGATCCGCCAGGCCATCGATGTGGTCAATGCGGACACCATCGATCAGTCCCTCGGCATACAGCCGGAACAAGGTGGCGTGCACCACTTCGAAGGCCGCCGGCTCTTCAACCCGAATGCCAGCCAGGTTAATGACGTCGAAAAAGCGCCGCCAGTTGATTTCGTCCGACGCTGTGCGCCACCAGGCCAGCCGATAGTTCTGCCGCTCCAGCAGATGGTGGAGCAGATTGCGCCCGTCGTCAGAGTTCTCGGCAAAGCGGCTCAGCAAGGCAGTCAGCGCCGCTGCAACTGCACCGCCCGCCCTGATTTCCGCGGCCAGCTCGCTGCACACCGCGCTGAACTGATCACCCCGGGTTGAGCGGGCCTGACTGACCGCTTCCCGAAACCGTCTGCTGTAGTCACTCAGCGGCTCGCCCGCCAGCCGTATGAGACTGGCGTAGCTGCTGGGAGCCAGCGGAAACTGGTGCTCGTAATAGGCGAAATGGAAACGGCCCTGCTGCTGATCGAAACAGAGCTGAATCTCTCCATCCTGCAACGCTTCGCCATATGGCTTGCCGAGAAATGGTGCGTGTACCCGGTTGCGCAGGGCCGGGTCGTGAACGTCCCAGTCGATATCGAACACCCTGGCAAAGCGGCTGTCGCGACCCCATTCGAGCAGATCGAGCCAGGCGCGGTTGTCGGCGCCACCGACGGCCATGTGATTGGGCACAATATCGACGATCAGTCCCATCCCGTGCTGGCGCAGCTCCTCCACCAGGGCGATCAGCCCCGCCTCGCCCCCCAGCTCAGGATTGACTGCGCCATGGTCAACCACGTCGTAACCATGGTTTGAACCGGCGCGGGCGACCATAATCGGACTGAGGTAGAGATGACTGACACCGAGGCGCGCAAAGTAAGGCACCTGTGTCTGCGCGTGTTCGAAAGTGAACGCCTTGTGCAGCTGCAAGCGGACTGTGGCACGGGGCGGACTCATGGTTGGGTCCTCACGCGTTGCAGCAGCTCAAGCCGCCTCTCACAGGCCGGCTGCTGCAGCAGTTCGGCCGTCGGCGCCGGCAGCCGGCGCCGCCAGTTGGGGTGCTGATCGGTGGTGCCCGGCAGGTTCGGTTGTTCCTCGAGCCCGGCGATATCCTCGAGTGGCACAATAGTCAGTGGTGCTGCGGTGCGTCCCACGAATTCGATGGCCGCGTCCACCACCGGGGCGGTCATCTCAGGTGCCGGCGGCGCTGCGCTGGCCGCAGTGCCGACATTGGCATAAGCAAATGCGTTCCACAGCGCGATCCTGTCTGCGGCACGCTCCTCTCGCAGCGGCTCACTGTCGGTTGCACCGACGTGGCCAGCCTGCACCCGCCAGTCGATATCGCGGCCCCGCCACCAGCCTGCCACGGTCGGCAGATCGTGGGTGGTGGTAACGGCCATGGCAGCGTCACTCCAGCGAGCCGGCTCAATGAACAGCCCATGCTCACGCTCGAACCAGAGCACGCGCATACCCAGAATGCCCTCGGCCATCAGCGCTTCGCGCAAGCCCGGCGGCACCGTGCCCAGATCCTCTCCGCAGATCACGGCCTGGTGGCGCCACGACTCCAGGGCCACCAGCCTCAGCAGCTCAGGCAACGGGTACTGGAGATAAATGCCATCGTCGAACCCATCGGGGATCACCCAGAGCCGTCGCAGACCAAGCACATGATCGATGCGCAGGCCGCGGGCGTGACGCAGCGAAGCGCGCAGCAGGTCAATGAACGGCTGAAAGCCGTGCTGCTGTAACGCCCGTGGCGAAAAGGTTGTCAGGCCCCAGTTCTGGCCATGTTTATTGAGCAGATCCGGTGGCGCGCCCACTGCTGCACCGATCAGCATGTCGCGCTGAAAGCTCCAGGCGTGACTGCCGCCGCTGTCAGTACCCACGGCGAGATCCGCGATCAGGCCAATGCCCATACCGGCACGCTCAGCGGCGTCCTGTGCGGCTGCCATGTCCCGATCTGCCAGCCACTGCGCAAAAATGTGGAATGTCACTTCGTCGGCATGTTCGGCAGCGAACGTGGCCACGCCGGGCGCTTCGGGCGTGGCATAACGCTCACCCCAGCTCTGCCAGTGCCACTTGCCAGCATCCTGGCCATAGTGATGACCATGCAACGCTTCGAAACGGGCGTGATCTTCCAGCGCCCGGCCGCCTGCTTTCCGGAATCGCTGAAACTCACGAGCCAGGGGTGTCGTGCCCTGGCACAGCGCTGCACCGCTTTGCTGCCACGCCAGCCTCAGCAGGCGCCAGCGCAGGGTTGCGACCCGCGGCCAGTTCACCAGCGGTGCCGCTTCGAGCGCCTGCGCCTCTTGCAACAGCGTGCGATCGATTTCAGTGAGCGCTATGCCGAGTTCCGGCAGTGCTGTCGTCAGATCGACGTACAGCGGGTTCAGGAACAGGCGGCTCGACGGCGAATAAGGACTGTGATGATGAACGTCTGCAGCAAACAGTGCATGCACCGGGCTGATGGCAAGAGCATCGGCCCCGCGCGCCGCGGCAAGCTGGGCCAGTTCCGCCAGTGCACCAAAGGTACCCAGCCCACCATCTTTCGCCGCACGCAGCGCATAGAGCTGCGCAGCCAGCCCCCACGCTTTCGCTTTGCCGGTTACATCAGGGACGCTGCAGCAACGGTGCGGCGCAACTGCCACCCGCACTGCAAAATCCCCGAGCTGCAGCTGGTAATAGCCGGGGCCCGTCGGCAGATCGCATTCGTAATGGTCGCCCTGCGCCCTGACGGTCTGCATCAGCGGAGCGGAATCGCCTGTTTCCGCCGTCAGCGTCAGCTGCTCGCCGCCACCCAGCCCAAGCGCAGCCGGCAGCCGCAATGACTCGCCGACTTCCGCCACCAGCAGCGCCGGTAATGTCTCCTCACGCTCCCTCTGCAGCTCAGCGAGGCTCGCCCTGCAAGCGGCGTCGCTCGAGGCATCGAGCTGCATGGCAGCCAGCATCGCGCACACGACCTCCTTGTCCACGATCTGCTCCTCGCCCTCAAAGTTCTGCCAGTGAGGGAGCAGACCAGCTGCCTCGGCGAGTTGTCGCAGCACTTCATTCATGAGTTCACTCCATTGACGCTACATCCGAGCCGTCGGCTCCAGCCAGACCCAGGTGGTCCAGGCCAGCAGCGCACCTCGATCAATTTCATCCGAATGGCTGACATCACTTTCAAACAGCATGATGCCGCGCGGTACCGGAACAGTGACATTACGGTCGCTGAGGTTCGCCGCAATATGGAGCCGCTCGGTCTCGAGCTGCCAGCTGGCATGAACCACGCCTTCGGCCAGCACTTCGGCCCAGGCATCACTGACTCGCTCGAGCTCAGGCGCGATATGCTCGCGTCGCAGATAGAGGAGCTTCTGATAGAAACACCAGACCGGATGGGTGTGCAGGGCAGCAGGACGCTGTAATACCGAGCAGGTAAATGTGCCGGGAGCATTGGGATCCGGAATTTGTGCCCGGCTCGCCTCGTCCTGAAATGCCGCGAACGCCGCGAATTCGTTGCGACGGCCATTGCGCACCGCATCGGCAAGTTCATTGTGAAAATCAGTAAAAAACAGAAACGGCTGCGTGCAGCCCCACTCTTCGCCCATGAACAGCAGGGGAATCTGTGGGGCCAGCAGCTGCAGGGTGGTCGCCGCCCGCAGGGCTCGCTCTGAAGTCAGAGTAGTCAGGCGTTCGCCCAGCGCGCGATTACCGATCTGATCGTGGTTCTGCAGGAACAGTACGAAAGCATGTGCCGGCAAGTGGCCGCTGCGCGTACCGCGGGTGTGATCATGGGTGGGTGACCATTCGCCCTGGTAGACAAATCCTTCGGCAAGACAACGTGCCAGCTTCTGCGAAGGCTGATCGGTGTAGTTGGCGTAGTAACCCTCACTTTCGCCTGTCAGCATCACATGAAGCACATTGTGACCGTCATCGTTCCACTGGGCGTCAAACAGCTGTTCCAGATGGCCGCTCGCGTTATGCTCGTTTTCCAGCACCAGATGCACCTGACGCCCCGGCTCGATGGCGCGCCGCACCTCGGCTGCCATCTCGTCGAGCCAGCCGGGATCGCTGATCGCATGTACTGCATCGAAGCGCAGTCCGTCGAATCGATACTCCAGCAGCCAGTAGAGTGCATTCGTGGTGAAAAACTGGCGCACCTCCGGTCGGCTGAAGTCGATCGCCGCGCCCCAGGGCGAATGCTTGTCGGCGTCGAAAAACGCTTCGGCATAGCTGTGCAGGTGGTTACCGTCTGGACCGAAATGGTTGTACACCACATCGAGATAGACACAAAGACCCAGAGCATGGGCGCAGTCGATCAGATGTTTCAGCTGCGCTGGTGAACCATAGGTTGCTGCCGGCGCAAACGGCAGCACGCCGTCGTAACCCCAGTTACGATTGCCTGGGAACGCCGCGATCGGCATCAGCTCTATTGCTGTGACGCCGAGATCTGCCAGCTCCTGCAGATGGCGGCGAACGCCGTCGAAATCGTGACTCTCCGAAAAGCAGCCGACGTGCAGCTCATAGATGACCATGTCGGACCAGCGGCGACCCTGCCAGCTGTCCTGCTGCCACTGATAGTCGTGCGGGTCGATCACCACACTGGCACCGTGGACCCCATCGGGCTGCCAGCGCGAGGCGGGATCCGGCACACGCTGCCCCGAGGGCAGCTCGAACTGATAGCGGGTACCGGCGCCACAATCACAGGCCAGCACAAACCAGCCGTCGGCCTCAGGCGCCATCGGCAGTGCAGTTGTCTCCCCCAGCACCAGTCTGACCTGCTCGCAGTCCGGCGCCCAGAAACGAAACCGTGTCCGCTCAGGCGCGATCAGCTGCGCCCCGAAAGGCAGTTCATAGCCGAAACGGCTCATTGAGGCACCTCGCCCGGCGCGGCCGCTCTCGCTTCACTGCGAGTACCGTTCAGCATTGGCGCTGTCAGCTGCTCCGGTGTTGCCTCCGCACAGAGCACCAGCATCGTGTGCGGGGCCAGTATCATCAGCCCCTCTTCATCGGTCACATCCGAGAACGCCGTCTCGTGCGCAATCGCAGGGTCGGTACTGATCATCACGCGATAATCGATGGGCGGCCACGGCAACTGGAAGCGATGCTCGGCCTCATCGCCGTTGATCAGCATCAGGACCAGATCGATGTTGCCGCTGGCATTGCGGGCAGCACGCCGGCAGCCCAGCAGGCGCGCAGTGGGATTTTCCCAATCTTCGGGGTTCAGCTCGTTACCTTCTTCGTCATACCAGACCAGGTCCAGTACCCCGGATGCCACTTCTACCTGGGAGTGCTGAAAGTAGGTGCCGTGCAGCAAGGGCGAGCGGCGCCGGCAGGCAATCACATGCGCCACAAAGTCGCGCAATGCTTTGCCCTCCTCGCTCTCGGCCAGCTCCCAGTCGAGCCAGGAAAGCTCGTTGTCCTGACAGTAGGCGTTATTGTTGCCCTCCTGCGTCTGACCAAATTCGTCGCCTGCCAGCAGCATGGGTGTGCCATGAGAACAGAGCAGTGTGGTGAAGAAGTTGCGCTTGATCCGGTCGCGCTGCGCCCGGATGGCCGGATCATCAGTCGGCCCCTCCTCACCCCAGTTGCGACTGTCGTTGCTGTCACTGCCGTCGCGGTTTTCCTCGCCATTCGCTTCATTGTGTTTCTGGTCATAACTGACCAGATCCTGCATGGTGAAGCCGTCGTGGGCTGTCACGAAGTTGACACTGGCCCATGGCTTGCGGCGATGGTGATCAAACAGCGCAGCTGACCCCTGCAGTGCGCCGGCCAGGGCACCGCGCAAGCCTTCGTCACCCCGCCAGAAGCGACGCACATCATCACGAAAATTGGCGTTCCATTCGGCGAAGCCTGCGGGATGCTGACCCACCTGGTACCCGCCTGCGCCCAGGTCCCAGGGCTCTGAGATCAGTTTCACGCGCGCCAGTACCGGGTCCTGCAGCAATGCATCGAAGAAGCCACAGCCCGGATCAAAGCCATGCGCTTCCCGTCCCAGCGTGACGCCGAGATCAAAGCGAAACCCGTCAATATGAAACTCCTGCACCCAGTAGCGCAGTGAATCCATGACCAGCTGGATAGCACGGGGGTGGGACATATTGAGTGTATTGCCACAGCCGGTATCATTGACGTGGTAGCGTTGTTCCTCCGGCAGCAGGCGATAGTAGGCGGCATTGCCGAGTCCGCGCAGGCTCATGGTTGGCCCCAGCTCATTGCCCTCGCAGGTGTGGTTGTAAACCACATCGAGAATCACCTCGATGCCTGCCCCGTGCAGCTGTTTGACCGCCCACTTCAACTGTCCAAGCGTGCCATCCGACAGATAGGCGTTATCCGGCGCGAAGAAAGCCAGCGTGTTGTAGCCCCAGTAATTGGTCAGCTCTCGTTCAACCAGATAACGGTCACGGGCGAAAGCGTGGATCGGCAGCAACTCCACGGCCGTGATACCCAGCCGACGCAGATAATCGATAGTCGCCGGGTGGCCTAGCGCGCCAAAGGTGCCACGCTCGCGCTCACCGATGTCATTGCGCAACCGCGTCAGGCCTTTCACATGCATCTCGTAGATGACAGTTTCTTCCCACGGAATCGACGGCGCGTGGTCGTTGCCCCAGTCGAAATGGTCATCGACCACGATCGCCTTGGGCATGTAGGCAGCGCTGTCACGACGGTCGAATGAGAGATCCGAGCGCGGGGAGCCGATGCGATAACCGTACAGGGCGTCATGCCAGCGAATGTCGCCGTGCAGCTGGCGTGCGTACGGGTCGAGCAGCAACTTATGCCCGTTAAAACGGTGTCCGTGCCGCGGCTCATAGGGACCGTAGGCGCGATAACCATAGAGCTGCCCTGGCCGGCAGTTCTCGAGATAGCCGTGCCATATACCATTAGTGCAGTCGGGCATCGCCAGGCGGGCCTGTTCATGGCGGCCGGCGGGATCAAACAGACAGAGTTCTACCTTGTCAGCCGCTTCAGCAAACACGGCGAAGTGGGTGCCGCGTCCATCCCAGTAGGCACCCAGCGGGTAAGCGCCTGACGGCAGCAGACGATCGGCATAGTCAGCCATGATGAATGCTCCAGATGCCGGCCACCTGGTCGGCGTCATTGTTGATTGGGGTCGCGCTCTGCCTCTGGCTCGTGCACGAAGTAAAGCGTGGCCAGCGGTGGCAGGATCAGCTCGGCAGAGAAAGCCTGACCGTGACAGGGGTGATCGACAGCCGTGATGGCTCCCCCATTGCCAACGCCGGAGCCGCCGTAGCAGACCGCATCAGTGTTCAGTAGTTCGCGCCACCGCCCGATGCGGGGCACGCCCAGCCGGTACCCCGAGTGCGGCACCGGCGTCAGATTGCAGACCACCATCACCGGCGGTTCGCTGTCGTCCGTAGCAGCGCGATAGAAGGCATAGACACTGTTGGTGCTGTCGTCGCCCACCAGCCAGCGAAAGCCGCTGACATCACAGTCGCCCGTGTGCAGTGCAGGCAGGGTCCGGTAGTGGCGGTTGAGATCCTGCACCACCAGCTGCTGACCGGCGTGCAGCAGATCGTGTAATGCGCCCCAGTCGAGTTGCGCATCGTGATTCCACTCATGTTCCTGCGCCAGCTCCCCGCCCATGAAAAGCAGCTTCTTGCCGGAATGCGCCCACATGAATGCCAGATACGCCCGCAAACTGGCAAAGCGCTGCCACCGGTCACCGGACATCTTGCCAACCAGCGATCCCTTGCCGTGCACCACTTCATCATGCGACAGCGGCAACACGAACTTTTCAGAGAAGGCGTAGACCAGACCGAAGGTGATTTTGTCATGATGCCAGCGACGATGGATGGGATCCTCGCTCATGTAACTGAGCGTGTCGTGCATCCAGCCCATATTCCACTTGAAGCAGAAGCCCAGTCCGCCCTCATGCACCGGATGGGTCACGCCGGGCCATGCCGTCGACTCTTCGGCGATGGTGATGGCACCGGGGCAGCGCTCCTCTACCACCTGATTCAAGTGGCGCAGAAACGCCACAGCTTCGAGGTTTTCACGCCCCCCGTAACGGTTGGGAATCCATTCGCCTTCGCGCCGCGAGTAATCGCGATAGAGCATTGATGCCACCGCGTCCACCCGCAGGCCGTCGACGTGGTACTCCTCCAGCCAGTGCAGCGCGCTGGCCAGCAGGAAACCGTGCACTTCATTGCGGTCGAGGTTATAGATCAGCGTATTCCAGTCCTGGTGATACCCCTCACGCGGATCTTCATGCTCATACAGCGCGGTGCCGTCGAAGCGTGCAAGCCCGTGTGCGTCACTCGGGAAATGGGCTGGCACCCAGTCGAGAATCACGCCGATGCCACGCTCGTGACAACGGTTAACGAAACGCTTGAATGCGACCGGCTCGCCCAGCCCCGCATCAGGCGCAAACAGGCCGAGCGGCTGGTATCCCCACGAACCGCGGAACGGATGCGCGGTTATGGGCAGCAGTTCGATATGGGTGAACCCCATGGTGGCCACATACTCCACCAGCTGGTCGGCAAGCTCATCCCAGCTCAGCGAGCGCCAGCCCTCCTCTGCAACCCGCCGCCACGACATGGCATGCACTTCGTAAATACTGATCGGCGCATGCACTGACTGGCGCTCGGCACGTTGCTGCAGCCAGAGCTGATCGTGCCATTCAAAGGGTGCAGGGTCAGCGACCACCGAGCCCTTGCCAGGCAGCGGTTCGACCTGCCGCCCAACGGGATCGGCCCGATGCGGCAGCGCGCCATGCGGACCGAGCAATTCATATTTGTAGACCACACCCGGACCAAGTCGCGGAATGAAAATCTCCCACACGCCCGCCTCGATCCGTTTCCGCATCGGATGGCGGCGCCCGTCCCAGCTGTTGAAATCGCCGATCACTGATACCCGCTGCGCATTAGGTGCCCACACTGCAAAGCGCACGCCGCGTACACCATCGATCGTTACCACCTGGGCACCCAGACAGCGCGCCAGCTCGAAGTGCTTGCCTTCGGCGATGAGATGGAGATCGAGTTCGCCCAGCAACAGTCCGAAGCTGTAGGGATCTTCGGTCTCCTGGATCACACCGCCAGGCCAGTGAATACGCAGCAGGTAACGGGTGTCGCGCTTCAGCGTTCCGCCAAACAGGCCGCCTACCTGCCCCGGTTGCAGACGGGCCAGCAGCTCGCCGTCAGTGTCAATTGCTTCGACATTTTCTGCGCCGGGCAGATACGCACGGACGATCACATCGCGGCCGTAGCGATGGGGGCCCAGCAGTGCGAACGGATTGGCTACCCGCGCTTCAGCCAGTGCGGCCGCTTCGGACGGTGGCAGGTGCCAGGCAGCGGCTGCGTCACTCACAGTTCGTGCTCTCCTGACGGCGTCTGACAGAGCCGTTCAGCCAGTGCGCTGAGCCCTCGCAGCGGGACATTCACCCAGTCCGGCCGATGGGATTTTTCATACGCGATTTCATAAGCGGCCTTTTCGATCAGGAAGAGATCAATGAGACTGTCCCAGTCGCTCTGCGTCGCCCAGTTTTCGCAGAGTTGCAGCGTTGCATCTTTGTAGGCTGCCACGAATACCAGGTGAACCATCGACTCGAAGCGGGTCACTATGGCCTCGCGCCACTCCGTCGCCACCTCATCAACCGTAACGCTGGTGCGCGCCATATGTGCGGCATAGTCAAATGAACGCAATACTCCCGCCACATCGCGCAGCGGACTGGTCTTGCGCCGCCGCTCTTCCAGCGAGCGGGCCGGCTCGCCCTCGAAGTCGATGATGTAGGCGTCATCCTGGACCACCAGTACCTGGCCGAGATGGAGATCGCCGTGGGTCCGGATGGTCAGCCCGCCCAGCGCCCCGGCGGCCAGCTGCGCAATGACAGCGTCGAACTGCGTGCGGCACTGCTGCAGCGCCTCGACCAGCGGCATCAAGGCCGGATCAGTGATGTCCTCCGCCAGCCGCAGCGCCTCGTGCCACTGGGCGCTGACACTCTCACGCCACAAGGCAACCTGCGCGGGCGAGACGGCCTCCGGATGAAATGCCGGGTCATCCGCAGGCTGTGCCAGCACCACATGCAGCTCGCCCAGACGTGTACCAAGGCGTTCCACGAAATGCTGGAGCTCGGAAAATATACTGTCGACACTCTGCGGACCCTGCTCATCCGCACCCGCCAGAATGGCGCGCTGCAGCAGATCGAGGGTCCAGCTCCACGCGTCGCTCTGATTGTGAATAAAACCCTGCACCACCCCCAGAACATATTCGGTCCCGTCAGGTGCAATACGGGTGATGTCGCCAAGCAGCGGGGGCGTATTGGCGAAACCGCGCTCGGTGAGCACCCGGCCAATCTCCACTTCCGGATGGATGCCTGCGGTAATACGACGGAACAGCTTCAGCATCGCCTGTTCGCCGATGATGAGCGAGCTATTGGTCTGTTCCGCCGCCGGACGGCGGATCTCTGCGCTGTCGTCGATGGATACCGTTTCCAGAGCGTGGGTGGGCCGGAACGCCAGCACGCCGGCCCGCGTTTCATGGCGGTGGTTGCGCCGCATCAGCCGCACCACGGTATGCGCCAGCGTATCGAAAGTGAAAGCGTCGGTCAGATAGCCCACCTTATCGAACCGGCGCACCCGAGCAAACGACAGTTGCTCCGGCATGGCGCTGATGATATCGCTCTCGAACAGGTAACCAACCGGCATCAGATAGCGCTCGGTACGGGTGCGCTCGTCGGTTGCCGTGGTCGCTTCCAGCTCCAGCAGCAGAATGGGCCGCAGGGTGTCCGGCATCTCCAGCCATTCGACGATTTCGACCTTGACCAGCCGTTCATCCTTGGCCGCAAACCAGCGCCGCATGGGCAGATAGGTCGGCAGCACTTCCCGCTCAAGCGCCTCGCGCGATTTCCCTTCGAGGATTTCGTTCAGTTCGCGCCGGATCACAAAAGTGAGATATTCAGGCATCAGCTCCGGCGGATTGGGGTGCCAGGCCGGTGCCTGCGAGGCGTCTTCCAGCGTGAACCAGAAGAAGCCGTATGGCGGTAGCGTCAGCATGTAGGGCAGCCGCCCGATCGGGGGAAACGGCGAATTACCCGTCATCTCGACCGGAACCTTACCGTTGTAGTAGGACAGATCCAGCTCGACCGCCTGCGCCGTACGCGACAGGTTGGCAACACAGAGGATGTGTTCGGCGTAGTCGTCATCCTCGAATTCGCGCAGATACGCCAGCACGCACCGGTTGGTCGGGCTCAGCTGTTTGAAGGAGCCACGACCAAAGGCCCGCTTCTGCTTGCGCACCGCCAGCATGCGGCGGGTCCAGTTAAGCAGCGAGTGGACATCGCGTGTCTGCGACTCGACATTGGTCGATTCGAAACCATAGAGCGGGTCCATGATGGGCGGCAGAACCAGGGCCGAAGGATCGGCGCGCGAAAAGCCACCATTGCGATCCGGCGACCACTGCATCGGGGTCCGCACACCATCGCGATCTCCCAGATAGATGTTGTCGCCCATGCAGATTTCGTCACCGTAATAGAGCACCGGTGTGCCGGGCATCGACAGCAGCAGCGAATTCAGCAGCTCGATGCGGCGCCGGTCACGCTCCAGCAGCGGTGCCAGCCGGCGGCGAATACCGAGATTGATGCGCGCGCGCCGGTCGGCGGCATACTGCTCCCACAGATAGTCCCGTTCCCGGTCGGTGACCATCTCCAGCGTGAGCTCATCGTGATTGCGCAGAAAAATTGCCCACTGGCAGTTGTCGGGGATATCCGGCGTCTGTCGCAGGATGTCAGTAATCGGAAAGCGGTCCTCCTGCGCCAGCGCCATATACATGCGCGGCATCAGCGGAAAGTGAAACGCCATGTGACACTCGTCGCCGTCGCCGAAATACTGACGAGTATCCTCCGGCCACTGATTGGCTTCGGCGAGCAGCATGCGATCGGGGAAATGCGCATCCACCTCGGCCCGAATCCGTTTCAGGATGTCGTGCGTCTCCGGCAGGTTCTCGTTATTGGTACCCTCACGCTCGATCAGATAGGGCACTGCATCCAGCCGCAGACCATCCACCCCCAGCTCCAGCCATGACTTCATCACCCCAAGAACGGCCTGCAGCACCCGGGGGTTGTCGAAATTCAGATCGGGCTGATGGGCGTAGAAGCGGTGCCAGTAGTAAGCCTGCGCCACCGGATCCCAGGTCCAGTTGGACTTTTCGGTGTCGCAGAAAATGATGCGGGTTCCGGCGTACTTCTGATCCGTATCCGACCAGACGTAGTAGTTGCGGGCCACCGACCCCGGCCGCGCGCGTCGCGCCCGCTGGAACCACGGGTGCTGGTCGGAGGTGTGGTTGATGACCAGCTCGGTGATGACGCGCATGCCACGCTTATGTGCGCCCTGGATAAAGCGCCGCACGTCGCTCATGGTGCCGTAATCGGGATGCACACCAAGGTACTGGGCAATATCGTAGCCGTCATCGCGCAGCGGGCTGGGATAAAACGGCAGGATCCAGATCGTGTTGACGCCGAGCGACTCGATGTAGTCCAGCTTGCTGATCAGTCCCTTGAAATCGCCAATGCCGTCATTGTTGGCATCAAAGAACGACTTGACGTGCAGCTGATAAATGATCGCGTCCTTGTACCAGAGCGGATCGTTACAAAAGGTCATCGTACTCCGCGCGGTGAGCGGCTCACTCTGCTGACTCATGCCGTACCCTCTCCCAGCGGTCGGGCTTCCCAGACAGCGAACGGCTGCTCATGCGGATTGAACCACCAGTGCTGTGTACGTCCGTGCCACAGGAAGCGGCCGCCACCGATCAGTTCGTGCACCTCCAGCGTCGCGCTGTCGGGCTGACCAAACAGTTCCAGTGGGATATCCAGATAACACCCCTGCGCATGATGCGGATCCAGCGAGATTGCGATCAGCAGCAGCGGCTCCGCAGGGCCGGCGCGGCGGCTGAAAAAAATGACCTGGTCGTTGTCGACGTGGTGGAAGCGCGTGCCCAGGTGGCTCTGCAGGCAGCGATATTGCCGGCGCAGATAATTGAGACGGGTAATCTCACCAATGATGTTGCCCGGCGCATTCCAGTCGCGCGGTCTGATCTCGTATTTTTCGGAATCGAGATACTCCTCTTTGCCCGGCACTGCCGCACTCTCACACAGCTCGAATCCGCTGTAGACGCCCCACAATCCTGACAGAGTCGCAGCCAGTGCAGCGCGGATCACGAAGCCCGCTCTGCCCGAGGTCTGCAGATACCAGGGGTTGATATCCGGTGTGTTGACGAAAAAATTAGGGCGGTAGAAATCACTGACCGGCGGCCGGTTCAGCTCCTCCAGATAACTGCTGAGCTCCCACTTGTCGTTGCGCCAGGTGAAGTACGTGTAACTCTGGTTGAAACCGATCTGTGCCAGCCGGTACATCATCGGCGGCCGGGTAAAGGCTTCGGACAGGAAGATGGTGTCCGGATAGCGGGAGCGGATGTCAGCAATCAGCCACTGCCAGAACGGCAGTGGCTTGGTATGGGGGTTGTCGACCCGGAATATCGACACCCCCTCTTTCGCCCAGAACTCAACCACATCGCGCAGTGCAGTCCAGACCTCCGGCAGCGCTTCGTCACCCCGATAGAACTCCACATTGACGATGTCCTCATACTTCTTCGGCGGATTTTCCGCGTAGCGGATGCTGCCGTCGGGACGCCAGGCGAACCATTCGGGATGCTCGGTGAGCCACGGGTGGTCAGGCGAACACTGAATGGCAAAGTCGAGCGCCAGCTCCATGTCAACGTCGGCGACCGCGGCGCGCAGGCGCCGGAACCCCTCGATGCCACCCAGCTCCGGATGCACAGCGGTGTGCCCCCCTTCCGCCGCGCCGATAGCGTAAGGACTGCCGGGGTCGTCGTGGATCGCTACCCGCGCATTGTTACGCCCCTTGCGGTGGGTCAGTCCGATGGGATGAATCGGCGGCAGGTAAAGCACGTCGAAGCCCATCGCGCGTATCGCCGGCAAGCGCGCGATGACATCGTCAAAGGTGCCATGTCGATCAGGACGGTCGGTCTGCGAGCGCGGGAAAAGTTCGTACCAGGAGGCGAACTCGGCGCGCCGGCGCTCCACTTCCACCAGCAGCGGTCGCTCGAGCCGGCAGATGAAGCGGCGCTGCTCCACGCTTTTCATTACTGAGGTCAGGTTGTCACTCAGCAGCAGGCTGCAGGCAGCGTCCGGCGCGAGCCCCTCGCTCTTGTCGAGGACACTCTGCAGCAGACGCCCGACCCGGCCTCTGGCGCTAGTCAGCGCGGCTTCAATCTGTAGCCGCCCCTCCTCTATCTCCACCGGCTGCACGACGCCGGCTTCACACTTTTTTCGCAGCTCTTCGTGAAAGCTGAGCCATGGGCTCAGCCAGGCCTCGATCAGGTACTGGTAGGTGCCGGGCTTGCCCGGCACGAACTGCGCCTGCCAGCGATCATTGCCCAGGCTCTGCATCGGCTCGATCTGCCAGCGCGTCTGATCGGAGCGCTTCCACAACAGTGCCGCCGCCAGCTCCTGATGACCATCCATAAAGATGGTCGCCTCCACCGTAGTGGCCCGCTCGACAGTGCCTTTGGCTGGAAAGCGGCCGCCCAGCACGATGGGCGCGACCACCTCAATGACGATGCGCGGCGCGGCGATGGCCGCGCGCAATGCCGACTCTCTGCTACGTGCGACGCTGACTCTCTTTTCCCTGACTGCCATCGTGGCTCCCGGCTGTCCTGCAGTTCCACGGCTCGCTGAAAGAGCCGCAACACCTCACCACCCGGGCGGCAGCACCCGGCCGCCGGGGTGGCGTAAAGATGGGATCTTGCGTCTTAGGAACGAGCGCGCAGAGCGGAGTTCCGCGCCCGCGAGTCACAGCAGCATGTTGCGCGTCACCAGCGTGATGCCATTGGCGGTGACGTGGTACCGCTCGGCGTCACGCTCCCGGTCCAGCCCGATGCGGGAACCGTCGGGAATCTCACAGCCGGCATCAATGATGGCATTGCGGATGCGGCAGTCGGTACCTACCCGCACCCCTGGCAATAGCAGCGAACCGTCGATAAATGACCCCATGTCGGCGCGGGCATTGACGAACAGCACCGATCGGCGGATTTCCGCGCCGGACACGATGCAACCCCCGCTGACGAGCGAATCGATGGCATGGCCGCGCTGGCACTCGTTGTCGAAGACGAACTTGGCGGGTGGCACGTGCTCCTGGCTGGTCCAGATCGGCCAGCGATCGTCATACAGATTGAGTTCGGGCACCACCTCAGTCAGCTCGATATTAGCGCGCCAGTAAGCCTCCACCGTGCCAACGTCGCGCCAGTAGCCGCGTCTGGTCGGATCATCGATATCGGAAAAGGGATAGGCGAACACCCGTGCGTTTTCAATCGCGGCCGGCAGAATATCCTTGCCAAAATCGTGAGACGAGGTGGCGGTGGCGGCATCCCGCAGCAGCCAGTCCAGCAGGAACTTCGCGTTGAACACGTAAATTCCCATGCTCGCCAGCGCCTTATCGGGCTTGTCAGGCATTGGGGTCGGATTGGGCGACTTCTCGACAAAGGAGCGGATGCGGGTGTCGCTGTCAGTCTGCAGCACCCCGAACTCATGTGCCTCTTCGATCGGCACTTCGATACAGCCCACGGTAATCTGCGCACCACAGGCAGCGTGGTGGGCCAGCATGGCGCCGTAGTCCATCTTATAGATATGGTCACCGGCCAGAACCAGCACATGCTCCGGCTGATGCGCCTGGATGAAATCGATATTCTGGTAGACCGCGTCAGCGGTACCGGCATACCAGTGGCAGTGGTCAGAGTTCTGATCTGCAGGCAACAGTTCGATGACCTCGCCAAACTCGCCACGCAGAAAGCTCCATCCCATCTGCAGATGACGAATCAGCGAGTGACTTTTGTATTGAGTAAGCACGCCGATACGGCGGATGCCACTGTTGATGCAGTTGGAGAGCGTGAAATCGATGATCCGGAACTTACCGCCAAAATGAACGGCTGGCTTGGCGCGTGACAGTGTCAGCTCGTGCAGTCTCGACCCCCGCCCTCCGGCCATGACCAGCGCCAGAGTTTCTCGCGTCAGACGGCTGACAAAACGCGGATTGGATGGCTTTTTCACTTCGAAGTCGTCCACAGTTGATGCCCGCTTGGAGAGAGCCTGAAAGCGATAGTTCCTCCACTGCCAAAAACTTTGCTGAGCTGACAGCGAGACCGTTTTCCGCACCGCGCCATTGCTGTGGTGACCATGGACAGATGCGCTGGCAGAGGGTATAAAAAGCCCGCCATTCTTCTGCTCCGAGCTGTCGATTGAAAATTCTCCACGCCTCCGCTGAATGCTTCGGTCTGGCTAAAACGGGTGGCCTCGCCGACGTCGTTCACGCTCTCTCGCTCGCTTCTTACCGCCACGCCGATGTACGGATCTGCATCCCCAGCTATCGTGGGGTGTTCGCGCGGTTGCGTAACACTTGTGAGATCGCATCGCTGGAAATCTATGGTTACCCGGTACGTGTACTTGAAGGCGAGCTGGATGCGGTTACGCCGCCCATCTGGCTGATCGACTGTCCCGATCTGTTTGATCGCCCCGGCGACCCCTATCGCGACCGCAGCGGGCGTGACTATCCGGACAACGCGCTGCGTTTCGGCCTCTTTTCGCGGGCGGTCGCCCTGCTCGTCAGCGGCGCCGCCGAATGGCAGCCGAATCTGCTGCACCTTCATGACTGGCAGGCCGGGCTGGCAGCGGCATGGAGCAAACGGCTGCGGCCGTCACTGCCGGTACTGTTCACGATTCATAACCTCGCCTATCAGGGGGTATTTGATCGTGCCACTTTCGATCTGCTGGAGCTGCCGGCCGAGTGGTGGGATATCGAGGGCGTCGAGTACTGGGGCGGATTCTGCTTCATCAAAGGGGGGCTCAATTTCAGCGACGCGATCACGACGGTCAGCCCCAGTTATGCAGAAGAGATCAAAACGCCGGCCTTCGGCTGTGGGCTCGACGGCGTGCTGCGCAAGCGCTCGAACGAGCTGTTCGGGTTACTGAACGGCATCGATGCGGAGCACTGGAACCCTGCTGCCGATCCGCTGATCGAGACCTGCTACAGCCGCGCCAATGTCACCGAGGGCAAGCGCCGCAATCGTCATGCATTGCAGCGACTGCTCGGGCTCGCCCCAATGGAAGTGCCACTTTTCATTTTCATCGGCCGCCTCGCAGACCAGAAAGGTGCCGACCTGCTGCTGGCAGCCCGTGAGGAAATCGCTGCGCTGCCGTTGCAGCTGGTGTTTCTGGCAGCCGGCGATGCCGGGCTGGAGCAGGCGTGCCGCGCCTGGGCGAGCGAGATGCCGGAGCGGGTGGCCGCCCTGATTCGCATGGACGAGGCGCTGGCACACCGGCTGACAGCTGCCGCTGACTTTCAGCTGATGCCTTCCCGCTTCGAACCTTGTGGGCTCAGTCAGCTCTACGCCCAGCGCTACGGCACCGTGCCAGTGGTGCGCGCGACCGGTGGACTGCGCGATACCGTCATCGACCTCAACGCGGATACGCTGGCTGATCAGTCCGCCACCGGTATTCTGTTTGCCGAGGCCGATGTCGACGGTGTGCTGTCAGGCATCCGCCGGGCGCTGCGGCTGTATCAGTCGAAATCATCGCTGCTCGCCGTCCGGCGCGCCGGCATGAGCAAGGATTTCAGCTGGGACAAGGCAGCGGCTCGCTACCTTGAGCTGTATCGTGAGCTGATCCCCGCGCCTGCGATCAGCGCCACGTCTCCCGCAAGCGTTCAATAAAGCGATCCAGCATGGCGGCCGGCAGGGCGTTGATGCCGGCGGCTGCCGCGCGCCCCCCGCCCGTCGGAAACTCCTTGCAGAGCTCCGCCGCCCCACGCCGATTATTCAGCGGTGCACGCACGCTTACCAGATAGGTGCCATCCGCCTGCTCGGTCAGTACGGCGTGCGCACGGTCGGGAAAACGATTGACCAGTTCGTTGCTGAAAACACCGCTGACACGCCGCGCCCACGGCTGATCTGGCAGCACGAACAGCGCGCTGGTCGCATCGGCATGCAGCGGCTGCACGGCCCGTGCCAGTGCCATGTCGCCGTGAAAGCCTGCTTCAAGCAGTCCGAAAGTCTCTCTGTCGGCGGCGATAAAAGCGAGCGGGTCGTCGAAGCGGCTCAGCTGCTGATAGAGTGCCGCCGGCGCAAAATGGAGATCGGCTTCGCTGGCGCCGTAGCCGTTGTAGTTAACGTAGGTGCCAAGCTTTTCAAGCTGCTGTACCTGCTCGTCGCTGAGCGCAGCGCGCGCAGCCAGTGCCTGCGCACTCCGCTTCAGGTTGTCACCGAACGCTCCCACGACTGCCCAGCGACGGAAGGCACCTTGCAGATGACCATCGACCAGCGTGCTGGTGCAGGCTTCCGGTGCTTCGTTGATCAGCGCCTTCAGCAACGGTGATGCCGGCACGGTGCCCGGCACATGGTGGTCGACGTAGAACACTTCCGCTCCGCGCGCGAGCAGCTGATTCAAGGCGGCGCTGTTCTTCTCCATGGAGATGTCGAGCACGGTCACGCGGTCACCCGCCCCTGCTTCTACGTGTGACAGCAGCGCGATGTCACGCTTCACGCCCGTCACCAGCACGGCGTCACGCGGCTCCGCCAGCCGCAGCTGGATCAGAGCACAGATGCCATCCGCATCGCCGTTGAATACATCGAAATCAGCCATTCCTTCTTCCTTAATAGTTCGCACGCTCGTTGGGTGCTGTATGACTCAGCTATCCGTCGCCGAGGCGAACAGACTGAGCTGAGGGGCAGCGGTCTCTCCTAACCGCACGCCCACGCCCAGCAGCCGCACCGGCCGTGCACCGCGCGCAAATGCTTCGATTACGAGTTCGCTGAAGAGGCTACTCTGCACGCTGCCGGACAGCGTTTCCACTGTCGTCTGACGGAAATTGTTGAATTTCAGCTTCACGAACTGCTTCTGGATGGGGACGCTGCTGTCCCCGATGCGCCGCCGCAGTCGCTGCTCCAGTTGCGGCAGCTCCTGCAGACACGCTTCCACATCCGGAAGATCGCGCGCAAAGGTCTCCTCCACCGAAATCGACTTGCGGCGCCGGACCGCCACTGGCCGGTCATCGATACCGCGGGCCAGTTCCGCCAGCCGCTTGCCGAAACGTCCGAACCGCTGCACCAGCATCAGCGGCTGCGCAGCCCGGAGATCCGCACAGGTATGGATATCCAGTGCATGCAGGCGGCGCGCTGTGACAGCGCCCACGCCGTGCAGCCGATCGACCGGCAGGTCACTGAGAAATGCTTCAGCCTCTTCGGGGCGAATGACGAACAGGCCGTCCGGTTTGCGCCAGTCACTGGCGATTTTCGCGAGGAACTTGTTGGGGGCGACACCGGCCGAGATCGTGATCCCAACCGTTTCCCGGACGCGGCGCCGGATATCTTCGGCTATCAGCGTACCGCTGCCATGCAGCACCTGGCTGTCGGTGACATCCAGATACGCTTCGTCCAGCGATAACGGCTCCACTCGTTCGGTGTAGTCGTTAAAGATCTCCCTGATATGGGCAGCCACTTCCCGATAGCGCGGCATGTCCGGTGGCACCACTATCAGTTGCGGGCAGAGACGAAGTGCATGCGCGGTGGGCATGGCCGAGCTAATTCCGAACGCGCGGGCTTCATAGTTGCAGGTTGCGACCACCCCTCGGCGTTCGGGCGAGCCACCCACGGCCAGCGGCCGGCCACGCAGCGACGGATCATCGCGCATCTCCACCGCGGCATAAAAGCAGTCGCAGTCACAGTGAATGATCTTGCGACTGCCGATGCTCCGACCTGCGGGTTTCATTGCTAGCGCGGTCAGTTCTGTCCGCCTGAGGGCAGCTCAAGCTGGTAGCGCCGTTTCCATTCGTCATACGGCATGCCATACACACCTTCGCGGGCGGTGGCCTGGTCGATCTCAACACCTTCGGCCGCAGCTGCCTCTGCATACCACTTAGCCAGGCAGTTGCGACAGAAACCCGCCAGGTTCATCAGGTCGATATTCTGGACATCAGTCCGGTTCTGCAGGTGCTGCACCAGGCGGCGAAACACGGCTGCTTCGATTGCGTCATTCTGTTCTGGCCGGCCCATCGTCTACTCCTCATGAAGTCACTGGTTGGCAGGAAACGCAGTATATCGCAGCGTTTCTGTACTTCGGCTTCGACTTCAGGCAGCACGGCTGTCATAGAAACTCAGAGAGTCGAGTGTGCAGACAACCGTGGGCAGCGGAGCGTGTCATCGCAGCCATGCTGCGAGCGTCGGAAAGATTTCAGAGGCAAGCGGTCGAAGAACGATGTTGACGCCTGCAAATGCAACGCCAGCAGCAATGCACAATCAAAAAAAGCGACGTATAATTCGCTGCGGAATTAGCTAATCCACCAACACTATCTACAAGGATTTCCATCATGGCAGCAGCCAAGAAAGCCGCAACCAGGAAGGTCGCTACCAAAACGGCCACGACCCGGAAGGCCCCGGCAAAACGCACTACCGCCAAAGACCCGATCGCCGCGATCGAAAAAGAGATCAAGCAGCTTGAAGCGAAGCTGAAGAAAGCACTGGCCAAGCGCGCTGCGGACGAGCGCAAAGCTGAAGCGAAGGCGAAGAAAGCGGCTGCCGCCAAAGCCAGGAAGGAAGCTGCTGCTGCCAAAAAAGCTGCCGCTGCCAAAGCTAAGAAAGAAGCCGCCGCTGCCAGGAAAGCCGCTGCTGCCAAAGCGAAGAAAGAGGCTGCTGCTGCACGGAAGGCCAAAGCCAGGGCGAAAGCTGACAAGCAGAAGAGCGCCGCTAAAAGTGCGACTGCAAAACGACCTGTAGGTCGTCCGCGTAAGGCTGACACTGCCGCTACCACGGCTAAAGCCTCAGCCAAGGCCAAAACCAAGACCAAAGCAGCCACCAAAACCAAGGCCACCAGCGCCACCAAAACC
>JAJUJZ010000135.1 GCA_029265075.1 Gammaproteobacteria bacterium
AGCCGGCTCTGTCGTCTCTGGCCCAGGTAAACAGACCGGCGGCGCCGGCGGGTGGCTGGCAACAGCTCAGCGGCGCACCGGGCGCTTCTGGAGTTTGCGCTGCAGGGTCCGCCGATGCATGCCGAGTGCCCGTGCAGTGGCGGAGATATTGCCGTCGTTCTCTTGCAGCACCCGCTGAATGTGCTCCCATTCCAGCCGGTCAACGGAGATCGGATTGGGCGGCAGCTCGATATCGACATTGCTCTCGGTGGCATTGAATGCCGCCAGAATCTCGGCCGTGCCGGCCGGCTTGCAGAGGTAGTTCACGGCGCCGGCTTTGACCGCCTCGACGGCGGTGGCGATGCTGGCGTAGCCAGTGAGCATCACCACTTCCAGATCCGGCTGAGCCTCCAGCAGGGCGGGAATCAGCCGCAGACCAGACTCTTCTTCGAGCTTGAGGTCCACCACCGCCCGCTGCGGGCGCCGCTCTCTGACGAGCTGCAGTGCTTCTTCGCCATTACCCGCAACGGCGACGCTGAAGCCGCGCCGCGTGAGTGCGCGTGCCAGGACGTCGCGAAACACCGGGTCGTCATCGACGACCAGCATGTCGAGCTGTTGGGATTCGCTGTTCATGATCCTCCGCTACCGATCGATGGGAGAGCTCGCGTCGGCCGCGATGCGGGGCAGGCGTACCGTCGCTTCGGTGCCCCCTTCCTCCAGACTGATGAGCTGAATGGTACCGTGATAGCGCTCGATAGTGGCATGGCTGAGGAACAGGCCGAGGCCCATGCCCTTGCCGCGCTTGCTGCTGACAAAGGGTTTGCCGAGCTGGCTCGCCAGTGTCAGGTCGATGCCCGGCCCGTGATCACGCACCCGCAGCTCAATCCAGCGGTGGTTCCAGTCCAGTGTGATTTCGACCGGGCCGCTGTGGGTGTCGGCAGCGTTGTTGAGCAGCACGACGATGGCCTGCCGCAGGGCGTCATCCGCGGCGATGGCTGGCGCGTCGCCGGTACCAGCGATCTCCAGCCGGTATTCGCTGCCGGGCCGTAGCAGCAGCCAGCGGTCGATAATCTGTTTCAGCAGTGTGTCGACCGGTTGCGGGGCATAACGGCGGGTCTGGTGCGCCTCGGCTGTGGTGACCAGCTCCCGCAGAATGCGTCGGCACTGTGTCACCTGCTGTTCCAGCAGTTCGAGATCGGCGGCGGTGTCGGGATTGTCGCGCGGCATCTCTTCCAGCAGCACCGTCATGGTGGTCAGCGGCGTGCCGAGCTCGTGGGCCGTGCCCGCCGCCAGGGTTGCCACCGCCAGCAGCTGCTCATTGTGCAGCGCCTGCTCCCTTTTGCGGTTGAGTTCCTCGCCCTGCTCGCGCAGCGCGGTCGCCATGCGGATGATGATGTAGGTAATCAGCAGGGCCGAGACGCCGAAGTTGAACCACATGCCGAATACGTGGCTGGAGAGGCTGAGCGCGCCGTGACGATGACGCTCGAGGTCGGGCAGGGGCTGATAGAAAAAGAGCAGCAGCGTGTAGAGCCCCAGCGCCAGCAGGGTCAGGAGCGTGGTGTAGCGGGGGCGCAGCAGTGCCGCAGCAATCGACACCGGCACCAGGTAGAACGATACGAACGGGTTGGTGGCCCCGCCACTCCAGTAGAGCACCAGGGTCAGGGCCGCGATATCGATCACCAGCTGCACCGAAAACTCGGTGTCGCTGACCGGCCATGGCCGGCTCAGACGCCAGCCGGCAGCGGCGTTGAGTACCAGCAGCGCCACCATGGTGCCCAGCAGCCAGTCATAGTTGAGTGGCAGTTCCAGCCAGAAGTGGGTGTAGGAGAGCAGCAGCACCGCGCCACACAGCACCACAAAGCGGGCCTGTACCAGCCGGAACAGGTTGGCGTGAGCGGCCGTCGGCAGAGCCGGGCGACCGAGCCGACTGACTGGCCGCGTTGCCGGCGCTGCAGACGGTTGGTTAACTGGCGAGCCGGACGGCTCAATCTGCCGAGTCATTGACCTCTGCCGTCGAACCGCCGGCCGGGTGGGGCACCAGGCGCAGCCACTGGTTGATGCAGCGCGGCAGGTGCGTGGGCTCATGGCTCACATACAGCACCTGGGTGTGGCCGGCTGCTGCAACCCGGTCCACCAGCGCGAGGAAACGTTCGCGGTGGGCCGCGTCCAGGCCGAGGCACGGCTCGTCCAGAATCAGCAGCGGCGGTGTTTTTACCAGCGCGCGCGCCAGCAGAGCCATCCGCTGCTGGCCAAAGGAGAGGCGGTCGAAGCGCGCGGTGGCCAGTTCTTCCAGTCCCGCAGCGCGGATCCAGCTCAGCGTGAGTTCGCGCTCACGGCCGCCGCAGGTGTGACGCAGACCGATGCTGTCATGGAGACCAGAAGCTACCACCTCCAGCACCCGCTGGCGGTTGTTGTGAAGCAGCTGCAGCGAGGTATTGACCAGCCCGCAGAAAGCTTTGATCTCCCAGACGCTGCGGCCGTCACGCGGCTTGCCAAACAGCCGCAGGGGCTGCCCATACGCCTTGGGACTGTCACCGCTGATCAGGCTCAGCAGAGTCGATTTGCCAGACCCATTGGGCCCGCTGATGACACAGTGCTGGCCCGGCGCCAGCGTCCAGTGAATGTCCGTCAGCACCGGCTGACCGTGAAACTGCACGTTGACGCCAGCCATCTCGATCAGCGGCTCGCCCGGCGGCAGTGGCGGGGTGGTGGTAAGCGGCGGCGGCAGTGGCGCCTCTGCCGCCGCTATGGCGGCCGTAGTTGCCGGTTGCCAGCCGTTGACCGGCCCGCTGTAAAGGACTTCACCGCCATCCAGTTCGAGCACGTGACTGATCCCCTGCGGCAGTGATGTGCCGGCTGGCAGCAGCAACATGACGGGTGTCGGGCCGGCCAGCAGGGATTCGATCAGGGCCGTCACCTCGCGCCGCATCGCCTGATCCAGCCCTTCCAGCGGGTTGTCCAGCAACAGCAACCGCGGCCGGCTGAAGAGCGCGCGTGCCAGCAGCGCTTTGCGGCTCTCGCCGGTGGAGAGAACCCGCAGACCGCGATCAGCGATCGCGGTCAGGCCGAACAGTGCCAGCAGGTGGGTGAACTCCGGTGTCTCCGGTGCGCCCTGGAGAATGAGGTCGCGAACCGAGGTGCCGGTGTCAATCGCCTCTTCACGCGTTTCGCTGTCGTCGAAACGGATATCGCGTTCGACCAGCACGCGCTGGGTGTCGAATGAGACATAAGCCACGTCGCGATTCGGGTCGAGGCCCGGCTGCCAGCTGACAGTGCCGCGTCCCGGGCGAATGGCGTCGCTGATCAGGCACGCCAGTGTGGTTTTGCCGGCGCCATTGCCGCCAACCACCGCCCAGTGCTCGCCCGGCTGCCACGCCCAGTCGGCAATGTGCAGCGCGGGGTCGACCCGGTAACTGAAGTAGAGATCATGAATAGAAACGAGCGGGGCGGGCATTGTTCCAACCTGCAATAACGAGGCAACATTGTGCCATTGAGCACTGCGGACTGTCAGGCTGACAGCCCGCGACGGCAGAGGGGGTGGCGATAGCGCCAGGCAACCGTTGATTGAAGTTTCTCTGAACCAGGCTGCGCGCCGGCTCGGCAGTCATCGCGGGCGGTCGGCCTGGTGGCGACCATTCGCGCGCCGGGCGGCGGTTGCTGTCGTTCTGCGCGAAGCGCCGGGCGGGCTTGAAACGCTCATGATCCAGCGCGCCGAGCGGCGCGGTGATCGCTGGTCCGGCCACATGGCCTTCCCCGGTGGCCTGGTGGATCCCATTGATCGCAGCCCGCTGGCTGCCGCGCTGCGTGAAGCGGATGAGGAGGTGGGGCTCGATCTCCCGCAGCAGGGCGATTACATCACGCGCCTCTCGGATGTGGTCAGTCTGCCGCAGAACGGCCATCGCGGACGCCTGATCGTGTCGCCCTTTGTATTCGCGCTGGCGGACCCGGAGCCGCTGCTGCGGCCCAACTATGAAGTGGCCGCGACGCTGTGGGTGCCGCTGGATTATCTGGCTGACCACAGCAACCGGCAGACCATGCAGTGGCCGGGGCATCACGGCACCGTTCCCTATTGTCTGGTGGAGGAGCGGCGCGTGTGGGGAATGTCGCTGCGGATGCTGGACGAACTGATTCAGGCGCTGATGCGCGATGAGGTCAGCGTCACCTGATCCGGCAGCCGGGTTACTCCGGCTGCGACTCCGGTTCCGGTTCGGTCGGGATGGGCGGCTCCTGGGCCTGCAGGAAGCGCTGGGTTTCGCGGCGCAGCTGGCGGACTGCCGGGTTGAACCGCGCCGCTTTTATCAGCCTGGTCTCGTCGAGCTCACCCTGCAGCCAGCGCTTGATGAGCTCCGGCCTGACCGGCGTCATCGGCGCCTCATCGAACTCCCAGCGCACTGCCTCGGTGAGATTGCCGCGCACCAGTCCGTCCCGCACCGGCAGCCAGAAGATGCCGCAGCGGGACAAGGCGTAATCGCCCTTGCGACCGTAACTCAGGTTGGGCGTGTTGATATCGAAACCGCCCGGCGGCACGCTGTCGATGCGCTGCAGGGCCAGCACCCACTGGCTGCCCGGCGTAAACTGGGCGACCCCGGGCCGGCAGGTATCAGGGTAGAGTCCCCAGACGCGCACGGTGTCGAGGAAAGTTTCGCCGCGCATGACGTCATCGACGCTGACGTCGAACGAGTTACCCTGACGCCTGACGACGGTGCCGAGCAGTACCAGATCGGCATGCTGCTGTGCTTTGATGAACGGCCCCTGCCAGATGCAGTCGCACTCCTGCGCCAGCAGCGCGGGCACGGTCAGCGTCAGCAGTGCCAGCAACAGACCCCGGGCGCGCCATTGTCGTGCTCGTATGGACATGGATGAACGATGCATAAAGGTCTTTTAACGGCTCTGTCCCATCAGTTTGCGCCGGCCATTGTAACGTGTGCGGAGCAGATCCCATGAACACCTCGGTCGCGGAACGGAGTCCGGCATTGCGCGATGGTCCCGCCTTTCCGCTCTGGCTGCTGCTCGCGACACTGGCCGGATGCATACTCTTTTTCGTCAGCAGCGGTGACGGTTACTGGCCGACTTGGGCGCGCCGGCTCTGGAACAGCGGCCATTTCATGGTGTTTGCCGGACTGGGCTGGATTGGCTGGCGCTGGCTGCCGGGGCGTCTGGTCACCCGCTGGCTGATTGGCCTCGGGCTGGCCTTGATTATCGGTATTGCCATCGAGTTGGCGCAGCTCAGTCGCGGCGGCCGCGAAGTGGGCCTGGACGATGTGGCGCTTGATCTCGCCGGTGCCTGGGTTGGTCTGTGGTGGGCCAGTCTGTGCCGCGTGTGGCGGCGGCACCGTGGCGTCGCTGTCGCTGTGGCGGCAGTGGCCATCGCTGCGACATTATGGGCAGCGGCACCGGTGTGGCGCGCGGGCAGCAGTGCCGTGGTGGGCCTCTGGCGTTTCCCGGTACTGTTTGAGCCCCGCATGAGGAGCGCGCTGGAGCGGATCGATCCTTCGGGGCGGGCGCTGCTGATTGCCGGCGCCGACGGCCTCACAGTGCAGCTCAGCCCCGCCCTGTTTGCGGGCTTCAAGCTGTACGACATGCCCAGCGACTGGCGTGACTATGCGGAGCTGCTGATCGTGCTGGAGAATCCTGGCAGCGAGACGCTG
>JAJUJZ010000008.1 GCA_029265075.1 Gammaproteobacteria bacterium
GCCGGGCGGGGTCAGCGCGCGTGAGCGGAGGGGTTCACCAGGCCGTCCGCACCGCCTGATAGGCGCGGACCATGTGCTCGACATTGAGCGGCGCGCGGAAGAAGCCGATGTAGTGTCCCTCAGCATCGAGCAGCGCGACATTGGCACCGTGCTCGACCAGATAGTTGTCACCGGCGCCCCTCTGCTTCACGAACGGTGCGTTGAGCGCCGTCGCAAATTGCTGCAGCGTCAGAAACTCACCGGTGAGCCCACGGAAATTGGGATTGAAGTACCTCACGTACTCCGCCAGTTTTTCCGGTGTATCGCGGGCCGGGTCGACACTCACCAGCATCACGCGTGTCTGCGCCGCCTGCCGCGGTTCCAGCTGGCGCAGGAACTGGCTCAGCTGTGCCATGGTGGTCGGACAGATATCGGGGCAATAGGTGAAACCGAAAAAGAGCAGTGTCCATTTGCCGGTCAGGTCGGCAGTAACGAACGGCTCACCCGCCTGATCCACCAGCTCCACATGCGGCAGGGCGCGCGGCTGTTCAAACAGGAACAGACCCAGCTCCTGCATGGCATCGCGGGAGACACCGGCCGGGCGCAGCGTGGTGAAGACGAACACCGCCAGCACCAGCACGATAAACAGCAGCACACCAGCCACGGTTATCGCAATGTTGCGAACCGGTCGCTCACCCGTTTGCGTCAGGGTCATCAGAACTGCACCTCATACATCAGCTGCTGCGGATAGAGATAGTGATCCAGCAGCATCACCATGAACAGCGCCATCAGATAGATGATCGAGTACTTGAACGTCTGCATCGGCGCCGCCGGGTTTTTGCCGATCATCATCACTACCGCCCAGTAGAGGAAACCGAAACCCAGCAGCAGGGCGCCCAGGAAGTAGAGTGGCCCGCTCATGCCGGTTGCAAATGGCAGCAGGCTGACGGCGAGCAGGATCAGTGTGTAGAGCAGGGTGTGCAGTTTGGTGTAGGCGACGCCGTGTGTCACCGGCAGCATCGGAATGTCAGCCTTGGCGTATTCATCCCGGCGATGAATGGCCAGCGCCCAGAAATGGGGTGGCGTCCAGGCAAAGATGATCAGCACCAGCAGTAGCGCATGGCCGTCGACGCTGTTGGTGACCGCCGTCCAGCCCAGCAGCGGCGGGGCCGCGCCGGCGAGGCCACCAATCACGATATTCTGCGGCGTTGCGCGCTTCAGAAAAAGGGTATAGATGACGGCATAGCCCAGCAGTGACGCAAGAGTGAGCCAGGCGGTGAGCTGATTGACCTGCGTGATCAGCACCGCCATGCCGGTCACGCCCAGCACCAGGGCGAACAGCACAGCGTGCGCGGTATCGATACGGCCCTGGGCCACCGGCCGGTTACGGGTCCGCGCCATGACCAGATCGATGCGCCGGTCCACCAGATGGTTGACTGCCGCTGCCGACCCCGCACACAGCGCAATGCCAAGATTACCGAACAGCAGAATGCGCCACGGCACCATCCCGGGCGTCGCCATGAACATGCCGATGACTGATGTCAGCAGCATCAGCAGCACGACATTGGGCTTGCACAGCACGTAGTAGTCGCGCCAGCTGACCGCCGGCCGGGTCGCCACTGCGGATGGTTTGATCATGTGCCAGCCTCCTCAGCGCGGCTGCGCCGTGAACACGCGATGATTGAGTGTCACGAGGGCAAGCAATAGTAACGCACCCCCGAGATTGTGGGCGACCGCTATCCAGAGCGGGAAGTGCAGCACCACATTCCCAATCCCCAGCGCCAGCTGCAGCAGCATGATCAGCGCCATCACGCCCGCCAGGCGACGGCTCCCGGGCTCAGCAATACGCCACAATCTGACACAGAGAAACAGAATATAAACGAGCGTGACGATCGCACCCAGCCGGTGGCTGTAGTGAATGGCCATGCGGCCTTCATTCGCCATGGTGCCACCCAGATAATTGGGGCCGATCTGCTGGAAAATATTGAAGCCGTGTGCAAAATCCATCGTCGGTACCCACGCACCTTGGCAGGTGGGGAAATCAGGACAGGCAACCGCAGCATAGTTCGATGTGGTCCAGCCGCCCAGAAAGACCTGGCCGATCACCACCGCCAGCCCCAGCAGCGCCCACGGTCGCAGTCGCCCGACCGCTACCAGCGGTTTGTCCGCCAGCAGCCAGCGCTGATTGCCAAGCCGCAGCGCCAGCAGCCATAACAGTGCAAAGGTCGTGAAGCCGCCCAGCAGATGCGCCGTAACGACCTGCGGCCACAATCTCAGCGTGACAGTCCACATGCCGAACATCCCCTGCAGGATCACGAATGCCAGGAGGAATACCGGCAGCTTCAGTGGCTGCGCCGGGCGATGGCGATGCCGCAATGCCAGACCAACCAGCACGATGGCCAGCAAACCAAGAGCCGAAGCGAAATAGCGGTGCACCATCTCTGGCCAGGTCTTGTCGTGTTCGACCGGCATATCTGGCCACGCTTCGTTGGCCGCGGCCACATGATGCTCCTGAATCGGCCATAACAGATGGCCGTAGCAGCCGGGCCAGTCAGGGCATCCAAGCCCTGCATCCACCAACCGAGTGAACGCGCCCAGCCCGACCACCACCATCGCCAGCACACAACCTGCGAGCGCGAGCCGATACCCCGGCTTGCGGCGCCGGGGGGCAGTCAGCAGACTCACGATCCGGTCCCCTCGGCTTGCTTCGGCGAGTATTTCAACAGCAGCTTCATGTCATCCAGTATGTCGTAACCATCGTGCTCCGGGGTGTAGTACATCATCATCCAGCCGCGCGGATCGACCAGCAGAATGAGATTGTCTGCCAGCGGCTGAATGGGCCGCTGTAAATCGCCGAACACACGATCAAACGCTGTTTCAGAAACACGCAGCACCGGTACGCCGTTGTGTTCCCGATTGATCAGCTCTGCCAAGCTGGTCTCCGGTGCACCGGCCGTTACGATAAGACGGCTTACCCGGTTCATGTCCCGTCCGAGTGCCGTGCGGGCCTGTCGAGTAATGTAGAGATTATTCTGACACTGCTCGTTGCAACTGGGCGGAACCGGCACCAGCAGCGTCCAGCGACTATCGTCACGTTCGAAATCAAATGGCGAACCATCGGCGTAGCGAAGGTCGAGCGCATCGATGCGTTGCGGCGGACTGATGAGGACGCCGTTATTGTTAGTACCAAACAGGCTGGGCAGGTCCAGCACGCCGTGTTCCGCAGCCTTGTACAGAGCGGTGGCACCTACCATCACCAGCACCAGCATCCCGACAATGATATAGAGCTCTCGCCGGCCACGCGCTGCCTGTGCGTTTACTTCATTTGCCACCATTCCTGTTACCTCTGATCAACTGCAAAAGATTGGTGGATGCCAGTAACCAGCCGCCGATCGCCACCGCCGCCAGCCCGAACCACTGAACGGCATAGCCTATGTGAGTGGCCGGCGTCTGGCTGATCACCGGCCATCCCGTCAACAGCGCCGTTGGCGCATCGGCATCCAGGCGAATGATATAGCCGGGCAGCGGCTGCCGCAGTCGCTTGGCCAGCAGCTCGATGTCGGGCTGCTGCACTATCTGTGGCCAGCTGCGATCATCGGCGTCAGCGCCCAGACGCGGTCCCAGTAACGGCCGGTGAACGTATCCCGTCAACCGATAATGACCGTTCGGTACATTAATGTCCGGCAGAGTTCTACGCCCGGGATCGCCCGCTATCCAGCCCCGGTTTACCAGCACTACTTTGCCACCACCCGTTACAAATGGCGCCACCACTTCAAACCCAAACTGCCGGTTCCGGACGCTATTGTCGAGCAGAAAATAACGCTCATCGAGATAGCGACCCGCAAGCCAGACCGGGGTGTAATCCGGGAGATCTGCCGCGGCTTCGTCGAGCGCCTGCGCTGGCTGTGCTCTTCGCTCGGCAAATGTCGCTGCCAGCACAGCTTTCTCCTGCGCGCGCCCCAGCTGCCACACGCCAAGACTCAGGCACAGCGGCAGCAAAACGGCAGTCAGCAGCGTGAGTCGCCAGTCGATGCGCCATCTGAAACGCGTGGTGGCCAAGCGTAAACCTCTCCCCGGCCCGGTAAGTGGGTTGTGTATACTGGCGATCTCTCGCCTTTTCGCCCGCCCTGACGGAGCGCTTCCATGTGGATCAAGATCGTCATCGTTGTGTTGTTTTTTGCCCTGCTTTTCAGCCTCGGCAGTGGTCTCATCTTTCTGTTCAAAGACCAGGGCACTACCCGTCGCACCTGGCATTCGCTGTCGGTGCGGCTGGTACTGGCAGTGCTGCTGATGGGGTTTCTGATCTATGGCGTCGTCAGCGGTCAGCTTGGCTCGAAAGCGCCGTGGGATGCTTACAAATCCGCACCCCAGGCGCCGCGCTGATTCTCGTCAGAGAATGTAGACAAACAGGAACAGACCGACCCAGACCACATCCACAAAGTGCCAGTACCAGGAAGCCGCTTCGAAGCCGAAGTGGTCCTCGGCGGTAAAGTGACCCTTGAATGTCCGCAGTAACTGCACCAGCAGCATGGTCGCGCCGATAATGACGTGGACCCCGTGGAAACCGGTCAGCATAAAGAAGGTGGTGCCATAAATACCGGACGAGAGCTTGAGTCCGTAATGATGGTATGCCTCGTAATATTCAACGGCCTGCAGCGCCACAAAGATGAACCCGAGTGCCACGGTGATCAGCAGCCAGGTGGTGAACTTCTTGCGCTGATCCGCTTTCAGTGCATGGTGTGCCACATGAACTGTGAAGCTCGATGACAGCAGGATGACCGTGTTCCATAACGGCAGCCAGGCAAACATCTCCTTGAAGCCGGGGAACGCCAGGTTGCGTTCAGGACCGGTAAAGACCCCATTGTTCGCCATCATCTGATTCGCGACCCCGCCTACTGCCTCCTGGGGCGTCTGCATCAGCGGCCATTCAAAATTGAAACCGCTCCAGAGCAGGGTGGTGACGCCTTTTTCGCCAGCACCGGAGAGCCACGGTCCGACGTGCACACGCACATAATAAAGTGAGCCGAAAAATACCGCGAAAAACATCACTTCCGAGAAAATGAACCACTGCATGCCGAGCACATACGAACGGCGCACCTGGGCGCTGTTCATGCCAGCGCGATTCTCAATGATGGTGGTGCGGAACCAGCTGAACAGCACCGCAATAAACACGGCGATGCCGATGGTCAGCAGCCAGCCACCGCCGCCGGCATCGCTGAACTTGCCGCTGTTGCTGTTGATGAAAGTGGCCGCACCGAAAACCGACAGGAACAGACCGAGGGCTGCCATGATGGCCAGCTTGCTCCGCTCCGGTACGTAGTAGGGCTCGTGCCCCGGCGTTGTTTGTTCTGCCATTATTATCTCTCCACTTCTTCGCGTCGCTGCGAGAAAGAAAAAGGTTTAGCGCGATGCAACCGTTTCCCCATCAACCATGTCGGTGATGTCGAATATGGTGTACGACACCGAGATGGTTCGAATCTCCCTGGGCAGGTCCTGATCAATAATGAACTGCATCGGCAGCTCGGCCGACTCGCCCGCTTTCAGCGGCTGGTGCTGAAAACAGAAGCACTCGGTCTTGTGCACGTATCTGGCAGCACGGGCGGGAACGAAACTCGGCACTGCCTGTGCAATCATGTCGCGGTCGGTGCCATTGTGGGCGTGATACACAATGGTGCCGACCGCTCCCGGGTGCACCTGCACTGTGGTCTGCACTGGCTGAAACTCCCACGGCATGCCTTCGGCATTACTGGCCACAAACTGCACTTTGATGGTGCGTGACTCGTCGACGGTCGTCTCCACCACCTCGGCGCGGCCGCTCAGGTATTTGCCGTTCAGACCAAGCGCCGCACACAGCGTGTCGTACAGCGGCACCATGACCACGAAGACGAAGGCGAACATCGCCACCACGATGACTGTCAGCTTTGCGACGGTCCTGGCAACAGCGATGTTCGACATGACGGAGCTCCTTCCCGATGCTGACAACCGCTATTTGACTTCCGGCGGGGTCGTGAAGGTGTGATACGGCGCCGGTGTCGGCAGGGTCCATTCCAGCCCCTGTGCGCCGTCCCATACTTTGGGATCGTTGACCGGCTTGCCGGCGACGATGGTGCGGATAACGTTGAAGCCCAGCAGCACCTGTGCACCGCCATAGATGAAGGCACCGATCGACGACAGCATGTTGAAGTTGGTGAATTGCAGCGCATAGTCGGGAATGCGCCGCGGCATGCCGGCCAGACCGAGGAAGTGCTGCGGGAAGAAAGCCAGGTTGAAGCCGATGAACGCGATCCAGAACTGCGTCTTACCGAGCGTTTCGTCGTACATCTTGCCGGTCCACTTCGGCAGCCAGTAGTAGATCGCCGCAGTCATCGAGAACACCGCACCGGCCACCATCACGTAATGGAAGTGAGCGACGACGAAATAGCTGTCGTGGTACTGGAAGTCTGCCGGGGCGATGGCAAGCATCACGCCGGTGAAACCACCAATGGTAAACAGGATGATGAAGCCGATGCAGAACAGCATCGGCGTCTCGAAGGTCATCGAACCACGGAACATGGTGGTCACCCAGTTGAAGACCTTGACGCCGGTCGGCACCGCGATTAGCAGGGTGGCATACATGAAGAACAGCTCGCCGGCGATCGGCATGCCCACCGTGAACATGTGGTGAGCCCACACCAGGAACGAAAGGAATGCGATCGATGCGGTGGCATAGACCATTGAGTCATAGCCGAACAGCGGCTTGCGGGCGAAAGTCGGAATGATTTGCGATACCACACCGAACGCCGGCAGGATAACGATATACACCTCGGGGTGACCGAAGAACCAGAACACGTGCTGGAAAAGTACCGGGTCGCCGCCACCGGCAGCCGAGAAGAACGAGGTGCCGAAGTGGATATCCATCAGCATCATCGTGACGGCCCCCGCCAGCACCGGCATGACCGCCACCAGCAGAAAGGCAGTGATCAGCCAGGTCCAGACAAACATCGGCATTTTCATGTAGGTCATGCCGGGTGCCCGCATGTTGATCACGGTCGCGATGATATTGATCGCGCCCATGATCGACGACATCCCCATGATGTGGATGGAGAAGATGAAGAACGTGACACTGGGCGGCGCATAGGTGGTGGAGAGCGGCGCATAGAAAGTCCAGCCGAAGTTTGGTGAGCCGCCTTCCATGAACAGCGTCGAGACCAGCATCGCGAAGGCGAACGGCAGGATCCAGAAACTCCAGTTGTTCATGCGCGGCAGCGCCATGTCTGGTGCACCGATCATCATCGGAATCATGTAGTTCGCGAGCCCGACGAAAGCCGGCATGATGGCACCGAAAACCATCACCAGGCCATGCAAGGTCAGCATCTGGTTGAAGAATTCGGGATTGACCATTTGCAGGCCGGGCTGGAACAGCTCGGCCCGGATGATCATCGCGAACGCGCCACCCAGAATGAACATGGCAAACGAGAACCACATGTACATGGTTCCGATATCTTTATGGTTGGTGGTGAACAACCACCGAGTCAGACCTTTGGCTGGTCCGTGGTGCGCGTGTGCATCCATGGCGACTCCCTCCTACTGACCTTTCTTGAAGTTGAACACGTCAACGGGCTGAGTCATGTCGCCCATGTTGTTGCCGAACGAGTTGCGGATGTAGGTCGTTACGGCCGCCAGCTCAACATCGTTCAGCTGACCACCGAATGCCTGCATGGCAGTGCCGGGCACGCCATGTACCACCGTATCCAGCGTCTCATCCAGGGCGCCGGTGACAATGGCGCTTTTAGCCAGCGCATTGCCAATACCGCCTTCCCCGTTGGGGCCGTGGCACGCCACGCACACGCGGTTGTAAATCTGCTGACCCTGCTGCACGAGCTCAGGCAAGGTGAAGTGTTTCGCCATCAGCTCCTTGATCTGTGCAGCCTCTTCTTTCTTCGCGGTCAGCCAGCTGTCGTACTCTTCCTGCTCGACCACACTGACTACCACTGGCATGAAGCCATGATCGCGACCGCAGAGTTCGGCGCACTGGCCCCGATAAAAACCGGTTTTGAGCGGGCGCGCCCACGCCTCGTTGATGAAGCCGGGGATCGCGTCTTTCTTGATGCCAAACTCGGGAACCCACCAGGCATGAATCACGTCGTTGGCAGTCAGCAGGAAACGGACTTTCTTGTTAACGGGAATGACGACAGGCTCATCGACCTCGATCAGATAGTTCTCGCCTTTTGGTGCGGTGCCGGCGATCTCTTCCGGCGTGGTCGACATGCTGCTGAAGAAGGAGATGTTTTCGCCGGCCGGATCGATGTATTCGTATTTCCACTTCCACTGATAGCCGGTGACGAGAATATCGAGGTCTGCGTCCTCGGTGTCGTAGATGGCGATGATGGTGCTGGTGGCCGGCACCGCCATAACGATCAGTATGATGAAGGGGACGATGGTCCAGGCTATTTCGAGCTTAGTGCTCTCATGGAAGTGTGAGGGTTTGTAGCCACGGGATTTTCGGTGTACCAGGATGGAGTAAAACATGGTGGAGAACACCGCTACTCCAATTGCCACGCAGATCCAGAATACCGTCATATGGATGCTGTGGATCTGCGCGCTGACCTCAGTCACCCCAACCGGCATGTTGACCTGGTTCGGATGTCGCCACTCTGTCGGCCCCTGCGCCCATGCACTCGATCCGATCGAGCTGAGCAGCAACAGCACAGGACCAAGTGCCAGGCGATACAGCCGCATCGCTTTTTGGTACATCTCCCGTGTCTCCATTGTGAGTTTGTAATTAGTTTTATTTACTTCAATCCATTGGCTCGGGCCGCAAAGCCTGAGCTTGGCCGTCGATCGGGAACCGACGACACATTACGGGGCGGGTCTCGGAAATTTTGGGCCTGCCGAGGTTTGCCATACCAGATGGTGCGGGCAAACTACCGCGAGTATAACCACCGGTTGAAACCATATGCCACATTGCGAGGCGCCGATCAACCAGATATTTCCTTTTCTGTCGATCGGGAGCTCTACTTATTTTTGATGCAAGTAATTGTCGATTGCCGATTTTTGGCGAGTGCAGCGATGAGTATTGACCCCGTCGCGCCGGCGCCGTTCATCGGCACGACTGGCACACGCAAGCGGCTGTACTAGCATCTCTGGCAGCTCCGGCGCGATCGCCGCGCCGATCAGTTCGCTCACATTCTCGCCCCAGCGGCGCATGGGATAGACGCATTTGAACGAGTCCGCAACGCGTACCGTGCTGCTCGAGGCATGGAACGAAGCACGCCAGACCGAGCAGCATCGCGGCCTGCTGAGGCAGTGGCTCACCCGCCGGCTGCCGTCGCTCGATCGCAGCATCCGGGTGCCGGCGGCGGCGCCGGCGGATGCCCTGATGGATTTTGCTGAGAGTTATATCGCGCAGCTGCCGGCCTACCTGCAGATCACCCGGCGACTGCTGCGCCAGCTCGGCACTGAACGTGTGGCCACGCCCGCGCTGCGTCTGGCGGTCGCCTTTTTCGCCAGTCGCAGCGACGACGGCGCCCCGCTCAGCCTGCTGGAATTGCTCCACCAGGCGTATCTGGCGCACCGGCTGATTGAAGAGATCAACGACTACTGCGTGGCACGTTATGGGGGGCCGCTGCTGCCGGCACAGATGCTCGACGCCAATCTGGTCTGTCACAACCTGATCGGTGAGCCGCTGGCAAACGAACTGGATGGCATGGTGGTACAGGTCGCGGAGCGCTGGCTGGCCGGCCGACCGCTCGCTCGCGTGCGACGAACGGTGCGTGCCGACTGGCCGCAGCCGCCCACCAGCGTGTCACTGGCCTGGCCGCGCAGCACCACGCTGCGGTAGGCGAGAAGACGCACGGCCGTATGCTGTTGCCCGCCGATCGTGTCACTGACCGTGCGTCATTCCTTAGGCTGGGGTGAAGCAACGTCGAACAGTCTGACGACCTGCACCTCGTCCTCGTGAGCCAGCGGTTGTTCGCCCGCCCGTGGCTGATTGACGCGCGTCGGCAGTTCAGTGGGATGCCCCTGTTCATTGAGGGCATCGCGGAAACCGCAGGCCACACATTCGCGCACGCGCCGGCCTTCGGCATCGTCGTACATCACGACCTTGTCCATGGCACTGCAGCGCGGACAGACGGCGCCGGCGATAAAACGTCTCTGCATGACTCCTCCTCAGGCCGCGTCTGCCATGCCGTTGTGCCGCAGCAAGGCATCGGGCTCCGGAGCGCGACCGCGAAACGCAATGAACAGCGCCATCGGTTCCTGTGAGCCGCCCTGTTCCAGCACTACTGAACGGAAGCGGGCGCCGGTTGCGGCATTGAAGATGCCTTCTTCCTCGAACGCCGAGAACGCGTCGGCCGAGAGCACTTCTGCCCACTTATAGCTGTAGTAGCCCGCCGCATAGCCGCCGGCGAAGATGTGCGTGAAACCGTGCTGGAAGCGGTTGAACGCCGGTGGCTGCAGCACCGCCACTTCGCGGCGCACCGCATCGAGCACCGCCTGTACCGGCACCGGCGCCGCGGGCCGATAATCGAGATGCAGGCGAAAATCGAACAGCGCAAATTCCAGCTGCCGCACCATCATCAGGCCGGCCTGGAAGTTCTTCGCCGCCAGCAGCTTCTGCACCAACGCCTCAGGCAGTGGCTCGCCGGTCTGCCAGTGACCCGACAGCAGCGGAATCGCCTCACGCTCCCAGCACCAGTTTTCGAGAAACTGGCTCGGCAGCTCCACCGCATCCCAGGCCACGCCATTGATGCCGGCCACCCCGGCCACCTCAACCTGCGTAAGCATGTGGTGCAGGCCGTGGCCGAACTCGTGAAACAGCGTCGTGACTTCATCGTGCGCCAGCAGCGACGGACACTCCGGCGTCGGCGGCGTGAAGTTGCAGGTCAGGAATGCGACCGGCAGCTGCAGGCTGCCGTCGAGCCGGCGGCGCCGGGTGCGGCAGACGTCCATCCACGCGCCACCCCGTTTGCCGGCGCGGGCGAACAGGTCGAGATAGCACCAGGCGATGGTTTCACCATCCCGCTCGAGCGCGAAGAGCTGCACATCGGGATGCCACACCGGCACGCCGTCTACTGCACGGAAGCGCACCCCAAACAGCCGCTCCACAATGGTGAACAGGCCGTTGATTACACGATCGGCCGGGAAATAAGGCCGCAGCAGCTCCTGCGACAGGTCGTAGCGGGCCAGTCGCAGTTTCTCCGACACATAAGGCACATCCCATGCCTCCAGCGTCTCCAGACCGAGCTCCCGGCGCGCAAACTCTTGCAGTTCAGCCACATCGCGCTGCGCATGGGGCCGCGACCGGCGCGCCAGATCCTCCAGAAAACCGGTAACCGCCGCCGGGCTCTCCGCCATCTTGGTGGCCAGCGACAGCTCGGCATAATTGGCAAAGCCCAGCAGCTGCGCCAGCTCATGACGCCGCGCCAGAATGCCATCCATCAGCTCGCTGTTATCCCAGCGCCCGGCGTGCGGACCCTGGTCCGAGGCACGGGTGGTATACGCGGTATAGAGCTCGCGGCGCAGCTCGCGGTCGTCAGCGTATTGCATGATCGGCAGATACGCCGGGCCATCGAGTGTCAGCACATAGCCATCGAGGTCGCGTGCTGCTGCAGCCTGACGGTAGATGCCGAGGGCGCTCTCTGGCACGCCGCGCAGTGCCTGGACGTCGGTGATATGCCTGAACCAGCCCTGGGTGGCATCGAGCACATTGTTGGCGAAGCGCGTGCCCAGCTCCGCGAGTTCCTGTCGAAGCTCGCCGTAGCGGCTGCGAGCCGGCTCTTCGAGCGCCACTCCCGACAGCCGGAAATCGCGCAGCGTATGGTCGATGACAGCGCGGCGGGCAGTATCGAGCCCAGTGTAGGCCGGCGAGTCCGCCAGTGCCTGATAGGCCTGGTAGAGCCGCCGGTTCTGGCCCAGCTCAGTCTGATACGCGGTCAGCAGGGGCAATGCAGCCTCATGCGCTTCTCGCCACGCTGGCGTGCTGGTCACGCTGTTGAGATGGGAGACCGGCGCCCAGACCCGCTCCAGCCGGTCGTCGAGTTCCTCAAGCGGCGCCACCAGCTGCTCCCAGTCGGGCGCACCGCCGCGCTGCTCCAGCTCGTCCAGCAGCGCCTCGACAGCAGCGCGATTGGCGGCCAGTACCGCCTCCAGCGCAGGCACGACGGCAGTCGGCTCGAGCTCATCGAAGGGAGGGAAGGGGCCCGGTGCCAGCAGTGGGCTGGCGGGCAGTGAGTCGGCGGCAAGCGAAGACGACAACTTCATGATCCTCAGGCAGAGCCGGGCGTCGGGGAGCCGTCCGGCAGGTGAGTCGTGCTAACTTTGACAGCTATTCTACCGGCCCGCACGGTTGCGGGCGTCCATCTGTCATGAGGTTTCCATGCGCCATTACACACCACTCAGCGTGCGCACGCTGGAGGAGCACACCCCCAGACTTGGAGCTCGCGTACTGATTGACCCCACCGCCGTCGTCATTGGCGATGTCACCATGGGCGACGACAGTTCGGTATTTCCGCATGTGGTGATCCGTGGTGACGTTCACCGCGTGGTGATCGGCAGCCGTACCAACGTGCAGGATGGTGCGGTGCTGCATGTCACTCATGTCGGCGATCCACGCGACCCCGCCGGTCATCCGCTGCTGATTGGCGATGACGTCACCATCGGCCACAAGGCAATTCTGCACGGCTGCACCATCGGCAACCGGGTGCTGGTGGGCATGGGCGCGGTGCTGATGGACGGCGTGGTGGTGGAGGATGACGTGATGATCGCTGCCAACGCGCTGATTCCGCCCGGCAAGCGCCTTGAGCGCGGCTGGCTCTACAAGGGCACCGCCCAGCAGGCACGCCCGCTGACGGAAGCGGAGCTGGGCGGGCTGCGCTACAGCGCCAGTCTGTACATCGGCATCAAGGACCGTCACATCGCCGCCCTGGAAAAAATGGCAGCGGGCGACTGACTTCAGTGGCCGGCCGCCAGCCCGGCACGGATCAGCTCGATCACCGGCCGGGTTTCCGGGCGCACGCCCCGCCAGATGCAGAACGATTCCGCAGCCTGCTCGACCAGCATGCCAAGGCCGTCCGCCACCGCCCACGCCGCTTCGCTGGCTGCCCAGCGCATAAACGGCGTCGGCTCAGCGGCATAGGCGAGGTCATAGCAGCAGCAGTTCTGGCTCAGCAGATTGTGGGGCAGGGGCGGTAGTTCGCCCGCCAGACTGGCGCTGGTGGCATTGATCACCAGATCGAACTGGCGCCCGGTCAGCTCCTCGAAGCCGCAGCCCGAGATGGTCCCGAGATCGCCAAACAGCTGTGCCAGCTCAGCCGCCTTTACGCGAGTGCGGTTGGCAATGGTAACGCTGTGCGGCTGACGCCGCAGTAAGGGTTCGAGAATGCCGCGGGCGGCACCACCGGCGCCCAGAATCAGCAGCCGCCGCTCAGTAATATCCCAGCCAAGGTTGTCATTGATGTCGCGTACCACACCAACGCCATCGGTGTTGTCACCGTAAATACTGCCGTCTTCGAGCTGCGCCAGCGTATTGACCGCGCCGGCATGGCGGGCGCGGACACTGAGCTCACTGGCGAACCGGAATGCATTCAGCTTGAAGGGAACGGTGACATTCAGCCCGCGCCCGCCACCTTCGAAAAACTCGCGGGCAGCCGCCTCGAACTGGCCCAGCTCGACCAGCTGCGCCCGGTAGGTGAGGTGCTGACCCGTCTGCGCAGCAAAGGCCGCGTGGATCTGCGGCGAGCGGCTGTGCTTGATGGGATTGCCAAAGACCGCATAGCGATCCAGCTCGGCGGCATCGCCGGCAACGCGCACACCGGTCATGACTGTACCCATTCCCGTGCCTTCAGAAAGTGCTCGGTCAGCTCGGCCTCACGGGTACCGGGCTCGGGCTGCCAGCCATACTCCCAGGCCACCATGGGCGGCAGTGACATCAGGATGGACTCAGTGCGGCCGCCGCTCTGGAGGCCGAACAGCGTGCCGCGGTCGTACACCAGATTGAATTCCACATAGCGACCCCGCCGCAGCAGCTGAAAGCGCCGCTCGGTGTCGCCGTAAGGTGTGGTGTGACGCCGCTCCAGAATCGGCAGGTAGGCCTCGAGATAGGCGTCGCCTACCGCGCGCAGGAACGCGAACTCGGCATCGAAGTCGAGTTCGTTGAGATCGTCGAAGAAGAGGCCGCCGATGCCGCGCGGCTCATCACGGTGCCGGAGGAAGAAGTATTCGTCGCACCAGCGCTTGAAGCGTGGATAGCGATCGCCGCCGAACGGCTCGCAGGCAGCACGCGCTACCTGATGCCAGTGAATGCAGTCTTCATCGAAGCCGTAATAGGGGGTGAGGTCGAAACCACCGCCGAACCACCAGACCGGCTCTATGCCCTCCTTTTCGGCCACGAACAGCCGGACATTGGCGTGACTGGTGGGCGCATAGGGGTTGCGCGGATGAATCACCAGCGATACTCCCATCGCCTGCCAGCGGGCGCCGGCGAGTTCGGGGCGATGGGCACTGGCCGAAGGCGGCAGCTGATCGCCGAACACATGGGAGAAGCCGACACCGCCCTTTTCAATGACGGGGCCGTCGCTGAGCACTCGCGAGCGGCCACCGCCGCCACCCGGCCGCTGCCACTCGTCTTCCCGGAAACCGGGGCCCCCATCCAGGGTCGCCAGCGCGTTGCAGATGCGGTCCTGGAGATCCATCAGGTACTTCTTTACCTGCGTGATATCGATTCTGCTCATAGGAACCCCCGCAAAAACCGCCGGGGAGTTTACCATCATCCCCGCAGCAGTTTGTCGTTCAGCAGATCCCGGATTTCCGATGGCCCGCGTCGTCCACCCAGCGCTCCGGGCAAGATGTAGTCGAGCTGATCGCCAAAATAGCGCCGCACCGCCAGCGCAGAGGTCGCGGCCGGCCGGCCGCTGGGGTTGGCCGAGGTCGAGATCAGCGGCCCGCCGAATGCACGACATAGCGCGGACGCGATTGGGTGAGCGCTCACTCTGGCCGCAACCGTTGATCTGCCACCGGTTACCAGCGAAGAGATTGATTTATTATGGGGCACGATCCAGGTCACTGGCCCCGGCCAGCTGGCGCGCAGCGCCGCCTGCTGTGCGGCACTCAGCGGCGCCAGTCGCGGTGCGAGCTGAGCCTCGCTGGCCGCAATCAGAATCAGACCTTTGGCCGGATCGCGCTGCTTCAGCAGCAGCAGCCGCAGCAGGGCACCGATGTTGTCGGGATCGCAGCCCAGCCCCCATACGCCTTCGGTCGGATAGGCGATGACGCCACCTGCGCGCAGATGCCGCACCGCCAGACGCAGGTGGATCGGAGAAGGAGTAAGGCGCGGCATGATGGAACTCGAATAGGTATGGCGGGTGCACGCTAACGGAGCGCAACGCCGCTGACAACCTCCGGTTCACCCACAGCGCTGCCAGTCCGCACCGACAGGCTCGATCAGACCGGCCAGCTCCAGTTCAGCCAGCGCCGCCATTGTCGCCGGCAGCTCGCTGCCAGCGGTGGCGACAATCTGCTCCAGCGCGGTGGGTTCGAAGCCGATGGCTGCCAGTACCTGCTGCGCGGCGGCACCGAGGTCGGTCGTGCCGGGAGCAGCAGGCGCCGCTCCGAGCGCACTCTGCGGCAACCAGCCGCGCAGCTCCTGCAAAATATCTGCTATCTCCTGCACCAGCACTGCACCCTGCCGAATCAGTTCATTGCAGCCGCGGCTGGCAGGATTGTGGATCGAACCGGGCACCGCAAACACTTCGCGATTCTGCTCCAGCGCCAGCCGCGCCGTGACCAGCGATCCAGAACGCGGCGCCGCCTCGACCACCAGCACGCCGAGACTGAGGCCGCTGATGATGCGATTACGGCGCGGGAAGTGACCAGCGCGGGGCGGCGACCCCAGCGGCAGTTCACTGACCAGGGCACCCTGGGCGGCCACCGCTTCCGCCAGCTCGGCGTGGCGGGCCGGATAGATCCGGTCGAGCCCGGTGCCCAGCACGGCCACGGTGCGGCCACCCTCTGTGAGGGCAGCGCGATGAGCACTGGCGTCAATACCGTAGGCGAGACCGCTGGTAATGACGCAACCGGCGGCCGCCAGCGCCCCGGCAAACCGGGCTGCGGTATCCATACCCTGGCGGGTGGCACGGCGACTGCCGACCACCGCCAGCTGCGGTGCCATGAGTGCCGCAACATCGCCACGCACCTGCAGCCAGATCGGCGGGTCGGGAATTTCTCGCAGCAGAGCAGGGTAGGCAGAGGAGGGCAGCACCAGCAGACGGGCACCGTGCAGCGTCAGCCAGCGGCCATCGGCTGACGCCTGGAGAGCGGCCGGATGGCTGCGGCCAGCGCGCTGCCACCCGGCGATACCGGCGACCAGCGCAGGTGGCACCCCGGCCGCCGCCAGGGCTGCCGGCGTACGTCCCAGCCAGTCGCCAATGGCTTCTTCGCCCTGCGGCCAGCCGGCCTGTTCGGCAGCCGCCAGCAGCCGGCGGACCGTAGCAGGCGTCGCGCCGGGCAGATGCTGCAGCAGCAGCCAGAGAAAATCGGAATCGCTGGTCATCCTTGACCTCAGCGCAACACCGCAGTGTCACTATGCGAACCGGCATCCTGCCGGTGAATACTCAGGGATTTCTGACGCGGTCGTTCACAGCCAGCGGTCGTTCGGCACGCAGCACCAGGCCGTAGCTGACTCGCTCGAATACGCGGAACACCATCAGCAGCCCGGCCCGGAAGTCGGGCGTTTTCACTATTTCATTGGTGACGGGATCACGCACCAGCTCACCGGCGCGGTAGATCGCGAGCAGATTGCCCTCGGTCAGCCCTTCGCGCGCGCCCTTGTTGATCACCACCACGTTGTAGCGACCGATCTGGCTGACGCCGCCCTCCACGGAGAGCAGATAGCCGTCGACGGTGGTCGCGGGCGCACTGGGGAAAAAGCTGGCGTTGATGCGACGTTCTTCCTCGGGCAGCAGGCGATCGCCCCGACGTACCTCCTCGGTACTGCGGTTCAGCGCCAGGGTGGCGACGTCGCCTTCGTTCGACAGCCGCTTGGCGCTGCCGATGTCGCGTGCCTCCACGCCCAGCAGCTCGTTGGTGTCGGGGTCGACAAAGGCCTGACCGCGGCGTACCACGCCCCATACGGTATGGCTGCTGAGATCGCCGCGCGCGTACACCTCGTCCCCGGCACCGGTAATGATGTGGCCCTCTTTGCCCGCCAGGATATAGGGCGCTGCGCTCAGCTCGGCCTCCGCCACCACCCGGCCACGGGTCAGAAAGGCGTTGACCGCCTCCAGCGGAATCGCGGGAATCGCCTGATCAATGGGCGTCGAGCGCATGGCAGGCGTCCATTTGACGTCGCCGCCACGCGCCAGCACCAGGCGCGGCTGACCGTCGATCCAGACCAGGTTAAGGCGGTCACCGGGATAGATGAGATGGGGGTTTTCGATCTGGGGATTGTGATGCCACAGCTGTGGCCACAGCCATGGGTCGTTGAGGAACATACTGGAGATGTCCCACAGGGTATCACCACGCTCAACCACATAGGTCTGCGGGTGGCCCTCCTTGAGCTTCAGAACATCCCCCGCCTGGGCTGCCAGGGCAAACAGCAGCCCCATCAGCCCGCCCCACAGCAATTTTTTCATAAGTGTCTTTCCTTATAGATACAGACCGGTCCAGCAGCGACGCTACGGGTCTGTAACCGGTGCGCGGGGCCCGGGACATCCTGTAAAGGCAACGCGTATACTATAGCAGGCGATACGGCCGCTACCTGATGAACCAGAGCCCATCAATTGGTCTCAGCTCATCACTTTAGCAGCCGTTTCTAAATCTGACTTTCGAAGTGCTTCACAAAGGCGATGGCGAAACTCACCATTCTCGAATTTCCCGACCCGCGGCTGCGTACCGTGGCCCGGCCCGTGGCCCAGGTTGATGATCGCATCCGCCGCCTGGTGGATGACATGTTCGAAACCATGTATGCCGCGCCCGGCATCGGCCTGGCCGCGACCCAGGTGGACGTCCACGAGCAGGTCATCGTGATCGACGTCAGCGAGGACAAGAGCCAGCCGCTGGTGTTTATTAACCCTACCGTGGAGCCAATCACAGAAGAACAGCAGAACTACGATGAAGGCTGCCTCTCCGTGCCGGGCTTCTACGAGTCGGTAACACGTCCGGCACGGGTGCGCGTATCGGCACTGGACCGCAACGGCGAGTCGTTCACGATGGAGCCGGACGGGCTCCTGGCCGTCTGCATCCAGCACGAGCTGGACCACCTCAACGGCAAGCTGTTCGTCGACTACCTGTCGGCCCTCAAGCGCAATCGCATTCGCGAAAAGCTCGAAAAACAGCATCGTCGCAGCGCGTGAGCTGCTCAGCCGGACTTCTCTCATGACGCGCCTGCGCATTGTTTTCGCTGGGACGCCGCCGTTTGCGGCGACCCATCTGGCAGCTCTGCTGGCGGCGTCTGACCACTTCGACGTGGTTGCGGTCTATACGCAGCCCGACCGTCCCGCCGGCCGGGGCAAGCAGCCCCAGCCGAGCGCGGTCAAGACGCTTGCACTCGAACACGATCTGCCCGTTTACCAGCCTCTGAGCCTGCGCGACCCCGCCGCCCAGCAGGAACTGGCTGCACTCGCGCCGGATGTGATGGTGGTGGTTGCCTACGGGCTGATCCTGCCAGCTGCAGTGCTCGCCATTCCGCGGCTCGGCTGCGTCAATGTGCATGCCTCGCTGCTGCCCCGCTGGCGCGGCGCCGCGCCGATCCAGCGCGCTATTGAAGCAGGCGATGCCGAGACCGGCGTCACCATCATGCAGATGGATGAGGGGCTCGATACCGGCCCGATGCTGGCGACCGCCCGCTGCGCCATTGCCGGCGACGACACCGCCGCCAGCCTGCACAACAAACTTGCAGAGCTCGGCGGACCGACCCTGATCGCCACGCTCGCGGCACTGGCCGCCGGCACGGCGCAGGCCGAACCGCAGCCCGAAGCAGGGGCCTGTTATGCGAGCAAAATCGACAAGCAGGAGGCGCGCCTGGACTGGGCGCAGCCTGCCAGCGTCCTCGAGCGCCGGATTCGTGCCTTCAACCCCGCCCCCATCGCTTTTACGGAACTCGAGGGCAGCCGCATCAGGATTCATCGCGCCCATGTGTCGCCGGCTGGCAGCGCCGCCGCGCCCGGCACGCTGCTGGACGCCAGTCCCGACGGGCTCACCGTGCAGTGCGGTGAGCAAGCGCTGACTATTACTGATCTCCAGCTGCCAGGTGGCAAGGTGCTGTCCGCCGCAGCGGTACTCAATGGCCACGCCGCATTGCTGCGGCCCGGCGTGGTATTCGCCAGTGCGTGATGTCCGCGCGCTGGCGGCCCGCACGGTGGCGGCGGTGGCCAGGCATGGCCAGTCGCTGTCGCGCGAACTGGCGCAACGTGAAGCCGAGCTGGACCGCCGCGACCGCGGTCTGCTGCGCGAACTGAGCTACGGCAGCCTGCGCTGGTACCCGCTGCTGGCGGCGCTGATCAGCCGCCTGCTGAGCAAACCGCTGGCAGCGAAAGATGCTGACCTCATGGCACTGCTGGTGGTCGGCGCCTACCAGCTCCGCCACACACGGGTGCCGCCGCACGCCGCTCTCTCTGCCACGGTCGCGGCTACGCGAGCGCTCGGCAAGGGCTGGGCCAGCGGCCTGGTGAACGGCGTGCTGCGCAATGTGCAGCGGCGCGGCGACCAGCTGATCTCACAGCTGGAGCCTGCTGCCCGGGCGGCGCATCCGCAGTGGCTGTGGGAGCGGATCGGACAGGCGTGGCCGGCGCAGGCCGGGACCATTTTCGCCGCCAACAACGACTACCCGCCAATGTGTCTGCGGGTCAATTGCCGGCAGACCACCCGCGACGACTATCTGGGCGAACTCACGGCGGCCGGCATTGCCGCAAGCCCCTGCACCCTGGCGACCAGCGGCATTCGCCTCAACGAGCCCGTTGATGTTGGCGTGCTGCCGGGCTTTGCCACAGGGCGAGTCTCGGTACAGGATGAAGCCGCCCAGCTGGCTGCCGGGCTACTTAACCTTGAGGCCGGTCAGCGCGTGCTCGACGCCTGCTGTGCGCCCGGCGGCAAGACCGGCCATATCCTCGAAACCGCTGATCTGGCCACCTTGGTGGCACTCGACAGCGACCCCCAGCGGCTCGAACGCGTGACAGCCAATCTCGAGCGTCTCGGTGGCAAGGCAGAGCTGCGCGCAGGCGATGCGGCGCAGCCCGACAGCTGGTGGGACGGACAACCCTTCGATCGCATTCTGCTCGACGCCCCCTGCTCCGGCACCGGCGTCATCCGCCGCCATCCCGATATCAAACTGCTGCGTACGCCAGCCGATGTGGCTACACTCGCGAGCCAGCAACAGGGGCTGCTGAAGGCGTTATGGCCGCTGCTCGCGCCGGGTGGCGAACTGCTCTATGCCACCTGCTCGATTCTGCCCGAAGAGAACAGCGACACCATCGTCGCTTTCCTCGCCGCACAGCCGGATGCGCGTGAGCTTCCGCTGCCGCCGATCGGTGAGCCACAGGCCGCTGGCCGCCAGCTGCTGCCCGCCGTCGGCCAGGCGGATGGCTTCTACTACGCGCGCCTGACCAAGGTCGGCTGATTGGGGCTGCGGCAAAGTCACAGTTTGAACCACGCCGTTCCGACGGGTGAGAATGCGACCAGCGCCGAGCCCGGGAACGGCTCTGCCGCGCAAGAGGGCGCCCGCTCAGCGGCAGTCGTTTCCTCAGCCTCTCATAACGCACAGCACCAATGATTTCGTCTGAGTCGATGGACCAATGAAGATCATCATTCTGGGAGCAGGTCAGGTCGGCGGGACGCTGGCTGAAAACCTGTCGAGCGAACAGAACGACATCGTCGTCATCGACGTCGACGGCGAACGCCTGCGCGAACTTCAGGATCGCCTTGATATCGCCACGGTCGTCGGCCACGGTTCGCATCCCGACGTGTTACGACGCGCCGGCGCAGAGGACGCCGACATGCTCATCGCGGTAACCAGCAGCGACGAGATCAACATGATCGCCTGCGACGTGGCGCACCGTCTGTTCCGTACGCCCACCAAGATCTCACGCGTGCGTGCATCGGCCTATGTCAGTCACCAGGAACTGTTCGGACCGGAAGCAATTCCCATCGATGTGCTGATCGCACCGGAGCAACTGGTCACGAATTACATCAAGCGCCTGCTCGACTATCCCGGCGCTCTTCAGGTGCTCGACTTCGCAGCAGGGAAAGTACAGCTGGTCGGCGTTCGCGCCCACTATGGCGGTCCGCTGGTCGGCAACCGGCTGCGCAGCATTCGGGCACACATGCCGGATGTCGAAACCCGCATCGCTGCCATTTTCCGGCGTGACAGACCGATCATTCCAGAAGGTGACACCGTGGTCGAAGTTGACGACGAAGTGTTCTTCCTCGCCGCGCGAGAACACATCATGCCGGTGATGAGCGAACTGCGACGACTCGACAGCGCCTACCGACGTGTACTGATCGCGGGCGGCGGCAACATCGGTGAGCGACTGGCCGCATCGATCGAAGACCGTTACCAGGTCAAACTGATCGACAGCAACTACGCGCGCTGCCGCCACCTTTCCGAGAAACTTGACCGAACGGTCGTATTGCATGGAAGCGCGTCTGATCGCGATCTTCTGAAAGCAGAAAACATCGCAGACACCGACGTTTTCTGTTCACTCACCAACGACGACGAAGCCAACATCATGGCTTCGCTGCTCGCCAAAAGACTGGGCGCACGCAAGGTGATTACGCTCATCACCAACCCCGCTTACGTCGACCTCGTGCAGGGCGGGGAAATCGATATCGCACTGTCACCGCAGCAGATCACCATCGGCAGCCTGCTGACTCACGTGCGGCGCGGCGACATCTCCAATGTGCATTCACTACGTCGTGGTGCCGCCGAAGCGATCGAACTGATCGCCCATGGCGACCGCCACTCATCAAAAGTGGTAGGAAGAAGTCTCGAAGAAATTGCGCTGCCAGAAGGGGTCACCATTGGTGCGGTAGTACGCGGGGACAAAGTGCTTCTCGCCAAAGCTGAAGTCGTGATTGAACCAGAGGATCACGTCATTCTGTTCCTGGTGGACAAGGCACGCATCAAACAAGTGGAACGTCTGTTCCAGGTCGGCATCGGTTTTTTCTGATCGCACCGAACCTCGTGCCCGACGCGTCCCCAGCGCAGGCGGTGAGCGGCCCGGCCGAGCCCGACCTCAGCATGGGCAATAACCGGTCCCGGAGAGTGGGCTTCCGAGGCCAGACCGGTTACTGCCTTCGCTGGGCACGCCAGTGCTGACACCGCGCTGCGGATCCCGCACCCTTGCCGGACACTCCCAAACGCGACTTTGCTGAGCGCTGCAATCAGTAGGGCTCTTTGCACTCCGGCGGCTGCTTCTTGAAACGCTTGTACTCCCACTGATACTGCTCGGGATGATCCAGCGCACAGCGCTCGACACTGCGATTCAACCCCGCCAGCGACACCGGCAACGACTCCGCATACAGCTCCGCCTCCGGCTCCCGGAACACCAGTCTGAAACCGCCCGGCACCCGCAGCGCATAAGCCATGATGGCCGAAGCCCTGGTGCGCTGCAGCAGATTACTGATCAGCGTCATCGTCAGCGCAGGCGTCTCGAAGAAGGGAGCAAAATCCGCACCCGTCCGTTTTGGCTCCTGATCCGGCAGCACCCCGATCAGACGCCCCTGCCGGAGCGCCTTCAGCAACGACCGCACGCCCGAACCGTCGGCGGGAACCAGCGTCGCGCCATCGCGAGAACGCACCCGGTGCACCAGCGCATCGAACTCCGGATCCTTGCCCGGCAGATACATCGACGTGATCCCGTAGCGGCGCCCGAGGTACATCCCCAGCAACTCCCAGTTGCCGTGATGAGGCGCCAGCAGCACCACGCCGCCGCCCGCCGCCAGCTTCTGCTGCAGCAGCTGCTCGCCCTCGATCGCGCGGATAGTTCCCAGCACTCGCGCCGGGTCGCCGAACCACACCTTCAGAATCTCGGCCGCCGTCTTGCCCAGATCCACCAGACTGGCGCGCACCAGACGACGCCGCTCGGCTGCGGACAGATGGGGGAGGCAGCGCGCCACATTGATCTCCGTAATGCGTCGCGCGCGGCTGCGGCACGACCACAGCAGCAGACCAGTCGTGCCCCCCAGCAGCCGCAACATCCCCAGCGGCAGCGCCGCCAGCAGCTGTAACGCGCCAATGACCAGTTTTGATTTCAGCATATTCACCTTATTGGTCAGTCCGGCGCAGCAGCTGCAGACCAGACCCTCCCCCCGGCACGAGGCCGCATTGTAAAGCAGCGCTGCGTCCCGTCCAGCTACGGCCGGATTATCGGCATTGGGGCGGCTACCGTATAATCGGCCGTTTGCGTCGCACGACAGGCGAGGTGGCATGTGACAACTCCCGACATCAGTACGTTTCAGGGTCTGATACTGGCTCTGCAGCATTATTGGGCCGAGCAGGGCTGCGTGATCCTGCAACCACTCGATATGGAAGTGGGCGCCGGGACCTTCCATCCCGCCACCTTCCTGCGGGCCATCGGTCCGGAAAACTGGGCCAGTGCCTATGTCCAGCCGAGCCGGCGGCCGGCCGACGGGCGCTATGGCGAGAACCCCAACCGCCTGCAGCACTACTATCAGTTCCAGGTGGTGCTGAAGCCGTCGCCCGACAACATCATTGACCTCTATCTCGATTCGCTCCGCCGGCTCGGATTCGACCCGCTGGTGCACGACATCCGCTTCGTCGAAGACAACTGGGAATCCCCCACACTCGGTGCCTGGGGTCTCGGCTGGGAAGTGTGGCTGAACGGCATGGAAGTCACCCAGTTCACCTACTTCCAGCAGGTAGGCGGGCTCGAGTGCTTTCCGGTCACCGGCGAAATCACCTACGGACTGGAGCGGCTGGCGATGTACATCCAGGGCGTCGACAGCGTCTACGACCTGGTATGGGCGCGCGGGCCGGCCGGCACTGTCACCTATGGCGATGTCTACCACCAGAACGAAGTGGAGATGTCGCGCTACAACTTCGAACTGGCGCCGGTGGCCAAACTGTTCGAGCTGTTCGACCACTATGAAAGCGAGAGCCAGCGGCTGATCGCTGCCGGGCTGCCGCTGCCCGCCTATGAGATGGTGATGAAGGCATCGCACACCTTTAACCTGCTGGATGCCCGCAAGGCGATCTCGGTGACCGAGCGCCAGCGCTTCATTCTGCGCGTACGCGGTCTGGCCCGCGCAGTCGCGCAGGCCTACTTTGACGCCCGCCTGGCGCTCGGCTTCCCGCTGGCCGACGCCGAACTGCGCCAGTCGGTGCTGGCCGATGTCGCCAGTCGTCAGACAAAAGCCGGAGGAGCCGCGTAAATGAGCCGTACGCTACTGATCGAACTCGGCACCGAAGAGCTGCCACCCAAGGCGCTGAAAGCGCTCTGCCAGAGCTTTGCGAGCGGCATGGCCGACGGCCTGCGCAACGCCAATCTCAGCTTCGGCGCCGTTACCGGATTCGGTTCGCCGCGGCGCCTCGCGGTCCAGATCGAAGCGCTGGCCGAGCAACAGCCGGATCAGACCATCGAGAAACTCGGCCCCAACGTCGCCGCCGCGTTCCAGCCGGACGGACAGCCCACACCCGCCGCCGCCGGTTTCGCCCGCTCCTGTGGCGTGCCGTTCGAGCAGCTGGAACGGGTCGCCACCGACAAGGGCGAGCGTCTCGCCTATCGTGCGGTCCGTCCCGGCCAGGCCACCACTGCGCTGGTACCCGAGCTGGTGCGCGCCGCACTGGACCGGCTGCCGATCCCCAAACGGATGCGCTGGGGCGCGCGCCGCACTGAGTTCGTGCGCCCGGTGCACTGGCTGGTCATGCTGTTTGGCAGCGATGTGATCGAGGGCGAGGTGCTGGGCCTGCAGGCAGGCCGCGCTACCTGGGGTCACCGTTTCCACAGCAATCAGCCCTTATCATTGGCCACCGCTGAGCAATACCAGGCCATGCTGCTGGAACACAAGGTGATCGCCAGCTTCGAGGAGCGCCGCGCAATCATTCGCCAGCAGGTAACGGAGCTGGGCGCCTCCCTGGGCGGCAGCGCCATCATCGATGACGGCCTGCTGGATGAAGTGACCGGCCTGGTCGAATGGCCGGTGGCGCTGGCCGGGCGTTTCGAAGAACGCTTCCTTGCGGTACCCCAGGAGGCACTGATCTCCTCAATGCAGGAGCATCAGAAATACTTCCACGTAGTCGATGGTGAGGGGCGGTTGCTGCCAGCATTCATCACCGTCGCCAACATCGAAAGCGCCGATCCTGATCAGGTCATCGCGGGTAATGAACGGGTGATCCGTCCCCGTCTCAGCGATGCAGCATTCTTCTTCGAGACCGATCTCCAGTTGCCGCTGGCGAGCCGCCGCGAACAGCTGCGTTCGATTGTGTTTCAGGAGCAGCTTGGAACGGTCTATGCCAAGACCACCCGGATCGCCCGGCTGGCCGAGCTGATTGCGGAGACGATCGGCGGCAGCAGCAGCTGGGCACGCCGCGCCGGCGAGCTCTCCAAGGCCGACCTGCTGAGCGGCATGGTGGGCGAGTTCGATGACATGCAGGGCATCGCTGGCAGCTACTACGCGCGCCACGATGGCGAGCCGGATGAAGTCGCGCTCGCATTGCGCGAGCACTATCAGCCGCGTTTTGCGGGCGATGCGCTGCCCACCACTGCCACCGGCATCGCTGTGGCAATGGCCGACCGGCTCGATACGCTGGTCGGCATTTTCGGCATCGGCCAGCCACCCACCGGCTCGAAAGATCCGTTCGCCCTGCGGCGGGCGGCGCTCGGCGTGCTGCGGATGATCATTGAGAAGGGCTATGACGTCGATCTGCAAGCGCTGCTGGCAGCCGCGCAACGGGGTTATCTGGAAGACGCACCAGCCATTGCCAGCGATCCGAAACTGGCAGGGACGGTGCTGAACTATCTGATCGAGCGACTGCGCGCATGGTACGAAGAGGAAGGCATCGCCGCTGAAGTGTTCCAGGCGGTGTCGGCCCGGCGGCTCAGTCATCCGCTGGACATCGATCAGCGCGTTCATGCCGTGCACCACTTCAGTCAGCTGGCGGAAGCGGAGGCACTCGCCGCCGCCAATAAACGCGTATCGAACATTCTCGCAAAACAGGATGAAGCGGCTCTGCCCGCGCTGGATCCGGCACTGCTGCAGGAACCGGCAGAACGCGAACTGGCCGAGGCGCTGGCGCGTGAGGCGGAGGTGGTCAGACCGCTGTTCGCCGCGCGTCGCTACCGGGAAGCACTGGAGCAGCTGGCTGCCCTGCGCGCACCGGTCGACGCCTTCTTCGACAACGTCATGGTGATGGTCGATGATGAGCCGCTGCGCAACAACCGGCTGGCGCTGCTGGCGCAGTTACGGGCGCTGTTTCTGGAGGTCGCGGACATCTCGCTGCTGGCTGTCAGCAGCAAGTAGTTCGTGCGCTCTGCGCCTCGGCTGACAGGTCTGTCGAGGCGCGACATCCGACTGATACTGGCGCGGGCCAGTCCGGCGCGGGGCAGGTGCCCGCAGCCCTGCGTCCTGAGATTGCCCGTGCCGCACTGAGCAGTTTTGTCAGCCCACGGCTGACCACAGATGCAGGACGATATAGTGCTGGTCATTCTCGATCGCGACGGCGTCATAAACGAAGATTCTGACAACTACATCAAGTCGCTTGCCGAGTGGCAACCGATCCAGGGCAGCATCGAAGCCATTGCGCAGCTCAGCCGCGCCGGATTCACCGTGGCTGTTGCGACCAATCAATCCGGGCTGGCGCGTGGCCTGTTTGAGCTGGAAGACCTGGAGGCGATGCATCAGCGTCTCAGCCAGCTGGTGATTGAGGCTGGCGGCGAGCTGGGGGGTATTTTTTACTGCGGCCACCATCCTGACGATGGCTGCGACTGCCGCAAACCGCGCACCGGCTTGCTGCAGGCCATCGAGCGGGAGCTGGGCGAATCCACCAGGGGCGCCTGGTTCATCGGCGATTCGATGGGCGATCTCGACGCCGCCACTGCCAGCGGCTCGGTCCCCATACTGGTGCGAACCGGCAAAGGCGAGCGCACCCTGGCACAGCTGCGGGCGGCAGAAGATCCGCGTCTTGAGACGCTGCGCATCTTCCCGGATCTGGCTGCGGCGGCGGTCGCCCTGATCGTGGAGCAGGGAGGCGCTGGCCGCTGATGAGAACGCTCTGGCTGGGACTGCGTGCCGCGCTCTTTTATCTGGGATACGGCATTCTGACGGCCTGGTACAGCCTGACCGGACTGCTGTTCGCCCGCTGGTTTCCCTACGATCTGCGCACGCCTTATATGCTCACCTGGAACAACGCCACACTGTTCTGGCTATGGCTCTGCTGCGGAGTACGAGTGCGGGTACGAGGCAGTGAAAACTGGCCGCAGGGCCGGCCCTGTGTGATCGTCGGCAAGCATCAGAGTCAATGGGAAACCTTCTTTCTGCAGATTGCCCATCCGCCGACCGCCACCGTACTGAAGCGCGAGCTGCTCGCCATTCCGTTCTTTGGCTGGGGTCTGCGGCTGATGGAACCGATCGCTATCGACCGCAGCAACCCCAAACAGGCGCTGCGGCAGATCCAGGAGCAGGGCATGGACCGCATCGCCCGCGGCCGCAATGTGCTCATCTTCCCGGAGGGGACACGCACCCCTGTGGGCAAGACGGGCAACTACGGTCGCAGCGGCGCCGAACTCGCCTGCCGCGCCGGCGTCCCGCTGGTACCTGTAGCGCATAACGCGGGCGTCTGCTGGCCGGCGCGCTCGTTCCTGAAATATCCCGGCACCATCGAGGTGGTGATCGGCAAGCCGATCGAGACCGACGGCGCCGACAGTCGCCAGCTTACCGAGCAGGTGAAAGCATGGATCGAAGGGGAGGTGGCAGCGATGCCGACGACGCCGGGCGCTCCCTGCCGGGGTCCACAGACGCCGTGAGGCTGGCCGTCTGATAGCGCGCAAGCACCGTCTCGAGCTGCAGCCCGAGACGCAGCCCGGCTGCTGCGAGCAGTGTCAGACAGACCACTACGGCCAGTGGGCCCGGCGCCGGGCTCTGGTGCGGATGCAGTCGGCGGAACAGCAGCGCCAGCGCAATCACCCACGCGAAGCCCAGTGCAAATCCGGCCATGACATCCGTGAGCCAGTGCACGCCCAGATAGAGCCGGGAGAAGCCAATCAGCACGATCAGAACGGCGCCCGCCGCATAGAGGCAGAGCCTGCCGATCACTGGCCATCCCGACGCCAGCAGAAAAGCGAGAAAGCCATACAGCACCATTGCCGTGGTCGCATGTCCGCTCGGAAAAGAGAAACTCTCGATGCCGCTGTAGATATTCCCCGGTCGGCTGCGCGCCAGCAGCAGCTTAAGCACCACCACTGAGAGGCGGGCAACCAGCGCCGCACCCAGCCAGTACCCTAGCGCGGTCCACAGCCGCCGCCACGCCAGCCACAAGGCGACGGCGGTGACGACGGGGGCAGTGATCCAGGCGCCGCCCAGCTCGGTGATCATCACCAGCAAACGGTCGAGCGCCGGATCGCGCAACGTCTGCAGCCACTCGAAGACCTGCAGATCGAGGGTGACGATGCCGGCCGGCTCCAGCACCGCTTCGGCAATTTCCACCACCGCCGCCAGTGCCAGCCAGATGACGATGCCTGCGGACAGCAGCAGGAGCAGCTCGGCAGGCTGCTCCCGGCTGAGTTGCCGACGCAGCCAGCCAGCACGCTCCGGGGGCCAGTGCGCCAGCAGCCGCAGGCGCGCCGGCGCCAGCCTCCGGTTGATCCAGCCCAGCAGCAGCACGAGATGGCGCGTCACTAACCACAGTGCCCCCAGCAGCAGAAAAAAGGCCAGCAGCAACGCCAGTGCTGCAGTCGCCACAGCCGCGGGCGTCAGCCACGGTGACGTGGCTGCCAGGAAGGATGGCAGTTCAGCTTCCATGAGACCTCAGTATCGCTGCGCGCTGTCACTCCAGAGGCCGGTGATTCAGGCCAGCTCCGAAGTGACCACGTCCTGCAGGCTCTTCAGATCATACGGCTTGGTCAGGAACACCGTGCGCGGCAGATCGTGATCGGCCCTGCGTGCATCGCCTGACGCGAGCACCACCCGCAGGGCAGGGTTACGACCGAGAAGTTCGCGCGCCAGTTCGATGCCGGAGCTGTCAGTCAGATTGATGTCCGTAAACAGCAGATCGAACGCTGCCTGCTCGGCCTCCTGGCGCGCCTCGGCACCGCTGGCGCAGGCCACTACCTGACAGCCGAGCTGAGCGAGGCACTCAGCTGTCAGCTGGCGCAGATTAAGATCATCCTCGACCAGCAGCACGCGGCGACCAGCAGACTCATCGGCAACCTCGCCAGCGCTGGCAGAGGCACCTGCAGGAACATCCTGCATCTGCGCGAGTGCTTCGCGCACCTTCTCCGCCAGCTCGGCACGGCCGAACGGCTTCTGCAGGACCAGCGCGTCCCCCACCCGATGCAGCTGGGCGGCCTGGGCCAGCTGACCGGTGATGAAAAGTGCGGCGGCCCGTGGCTGGCGCTGGCGGGCCAGGTGGAGGAGATCCGCCGGCCGTTGCGCGCCGGGCGCGACGAACTCGACGATCACCACATCCACCGGCCGGCTGCGCAGATACTGCTCGGCCGTGTCAAAATCGGCACAGGCGGTCACCTGGTAGCCGAGGTCGTCGAGCAGATCGGCCGTCACCTCCCGCACGGCGGAATCGCTCTCGATCAGCAATACCGATTCCGAGCCGCCCTCGATCGGAGCGCTGATGGTTTCAGCAGGCGGCCAGCTGGCTGCCTCCTCCGTCAGCGGCAGCAGCGCCGCCAGCGTGGTTCCGCTGCCTTCGGTGCTATGGAGCTCCAGATGACCACCACTCTGGCCGATGAAGCCATAAGCGGTACTGAGCCCGAGGCCGGTGCCGCCATTGCTCTTGTTCGAGTAGAAGGGTTCGAAAGCGCGGGCCCGCACCGCCTCCGTCATGCCACAGCCATTGTCTTCGACCTCGATGCGGAGATATTCCCCGGGTGCCAGCAATGGATTATCCAGCACCTGCTCACGCCGCATCCGTACCACCACGCGCCCCGGATCCGGGGCCGGATCGGTGCGCAGCTTCTCGCGAATGGCATCGCGTGCATTGATGACGAGATTGACCAGCATGCTCTCGAACTGGTGCGGATCGATAAATACGCGGCTGTCCCGAGGATCGAGTTCCAGTACTACCTCAATGCCGCGCCCCACTGCCTGACTGAGCAGACCACGCATCTGCTCGAGCAGTGGTCCCATCGCTGTGACCTGGGGCGCCAGCGCCTGCCGGCGGGAGAAGGCGAGTAGCTGGGACGCCAGCTGTGCCCCTTTGCTCACACCCTCCAACGCTGCCCGCGTGCGCTCCTGCAGCTGCGGGTAGTCGCGCTGCTGGCGCAGCAGCAGCTGCAGATTGCCGCCAATAATCTGCAACACGTTGTTGAAATCGTGCGCCACCACGCCGGTCAGCTTGCCAAGTGACTCCAGCTTCTGCGACTGCAGCAACGCCTGTTCGGCCTTGCGGCGCTCCGCTTCGCTGGCGCGCAGCGCTTCGGTGCGTTCTTCGACCAGCTCTTCCAGTCGCTCCCGATAGCGGCGCAGCTCGAGCTGCGCGTGCAGCTGTTCAGTGACATCATTCCCCTGCAGCAGGATGCCGGACACCGAGCCGTCGCTTTCCACGATGGGTTGCAGCACCAGATCGAGGTAGACCTGCGTGAGTCCGGGCACACCTTCGCGGTTGATGAACATCTGCATACCGGAGCCGATGTAGGGCCGCGCCGACTCGAATACATGATCAATCAGTTCGAAATACCCCTGACCGGCGAGCTCCGGCACTCCCTGACGCAATGGCAGACCGATGATGTCGCGTTCGCCGATCAGATCGAACCACGCCCGGTTGGCGAGTTCGAACGAGTGCTCGCGACCGCGCAGAAAACAGATAAAGCCCGGCGCCTCCTCGAACAGTCGCAGCAGATGCAGCCGTTCGGCGTAGAGCAGCCGATTGGCCTCCTGCACCTGACGCACGCGTCCGAGAATCTCCTGCTCCACCTGCAGCGTGGTCGGGTACGACTGTTCCGGATCACGACGGTAACGACCGTGCGCTTCGGTGACATCAATCACGTGCTGGAGAATGAATTCCACCTGCCCATCCTGATCGAGCACGGGCGTGTGCGAGCAGCTCCAGTAACGCATGCCGTCGGCTTCGGCACCGCGGATCTGGAATGTGACCAGCGCCAGTGTGTCAGGCGCCTTGCGATCCCGTACCCGGTGAAGGGAGGCTTGCAGCGCCGCGAATGACTCCTGCTGCTCGCGCGACTGGCCTGCAGCCGGCGGACTGAACAGCGTGAACAGGGGCCGATCAAGCACCTCGGCTTCGGTGCGGCCGATGGCATTTAGATAAGCCTGATTGACAGCAACGACGGAAAAGTCTGCAGCCATCAGCAGATAGGGATTAGGAGAACACGCAAATATGGCGGCAAAGTCAATGCATCGTTGCATGCCGGCATAATCCTGTACCAGAGCTCTGAACGCAGAGCTGCATTATTCGTCATGGCGGCGGCGCGCTGCGGCGCACACCTGTTTATTCGGTACGGTTGCAGCCGTCGTGCGGCACGGTGCACTGTAGCACAGGAGATATCGGCTGGCGCTCAGGAAAAGGCGGGCCGGACTGCGCCAAACAGTGATCAGGGAGGTGTCAGGAAGCGGGGCGGGGCTGGCTGGAATGCTCGAGCTGGCCCATCAGATCAACCAGCTCAGCCTGCAGATAGTCGTTGGCGCGAACCAGATCGATCACCGCAGCGGCAAGCGCCTCATCCAGCGCCATCTGGTGCCGGCGGGCGCGTCGCAGGTGGCTGTCGAGAATCGGGTTCTGGCTCGCAGCAATCTGGAGTGTATGCATCAGCTGAGGCGTCATGGGAGTACCTGCTGTAAACATCCTGGAAAGCTGCCGGATTGCTGGCGAAAAACGCCAACACGCTTCGATTTTATGGCGATAAGAAAAAGACCGGACGGTGTCCGTCGAGTTCAGACGTCGCCCGCATGGAATAACAAGCGGGCGACGACCGAACGAAGAGTTGTGACCAGTTTCACGTTACGGACCAGGCGGCATTGCACGCTTGTGGGCTGAACGATCGTAGGTTCTCACAATTTCCGTGGCGACCGTCGGCGACACCGGCTTCCCCTCGAGAAAATCATCGATCTGATCATAGCTGAGACCATAGGCTTCCTCATCCGGCTTCAGCGGCTGCAGAGATTCCAGGTCAGCCGTCGGCACCTTCTCCACCAGGTCACGAGGGGCACCGAGATGGCCGGCCAGTGCGCGCACCTGGCGCTTGGTCAGTCCGGCCAGCGGGATCAGATCACAGGCTCCATCACCGAATTTGGTGAAGAAGCCCATGACCGCTTCGGCCGCCTGATCGGTGCCAACCACCAGTCCGGCGCGAGCACCGGCCACCGCATATTGCGCCACCATGCGTTGTCTGGCTTTGATATTGCCCAGTACAAAATCGCGCTGTCCGGCACTTGCGAAGGTGAGACCGCTGGCCTCAAGCTCAGCCAACAGCTGATCGGCTGCCGGCTTTATGTCGACCGTTAGTGTTTGGTCGGGGCGGATGAATTCGATGGCGCGCTGGGCGTCAGCGGCATCACGCTGCTCACCATAGGGAAGCCGCATGGCGTAAAACTGCACCTCAAGTCCGCTCGCGCGGCAATGCTCCACAGCCAGCTGGCAGAGGCGACCCGCCAGCGTAGAATCGATACCGCCACTGATGCCAAGCACCAGTGACTGCAGCCCGCTACGCTGGAGATGGTCGACCAGAAAAGCAATCCGGCGCTCACACTCAGCCTCGACATCGATCTCCGGCTGCACGCCAAGTGCACTGGCAATCTCCGCGTGCCGGGCGCGTGGATCGTTTTGCATCATGTTCTCCTCAGGTTCCATTCTCGGGGCCCGGCGACCCGTTCGTGATCGGCGCGGATTCCCATAGTTGCGTGGCGGCGTGCCGCGGTAATGGGCAGGCGCGACAGCAGTATTGATCACATCACATCGGGTGAGACCACCGGTGGTTGCGTAGTGCTTTCGGACGTAGGCAGTCCGCTGCTGCTGTTCTGCCGGAAGCGCGACGGCGACTGACCCACTTCACGTTTAAAGAAGCGTGAGAAATAGGCAGGTTCCGAGAAGCCCAGCAGGTCAGAAATTTCCTGAATCGTGAGCGCGGTGTAAACGAGATTGCGCTTGGCTTCAAGCACCAGCCGCTGATGAATCAGCTGCAACGCAGAATGGCCGGTGAGTCTGCGACAGAGTGCATTCAGATGACCACTGCTGATCTGCAACGCAGCAGCGTACCACTCGAGTGAACGCTGTTCGCGAAAATGTTTTTCAATCAGTTGCTGGAACGCGAGCAACTGGCTGCGACCCGCCTCACTGGCCGGCACCGCCTGCTCGCGCGCGGCGCGCCGGCTGATCCAGAGGGTCAGCAGGGTGGTCAGTGCATGCAGTGCGACGTCGCGACCGCTGTCGAGGTTGCGATACTCGCGGGCAATTTCTGCAAACAGGTGATCGACCTCGGTCACATCGGTCCCGGTGACGGGCAAGCAGAGGAATTCCTGCAGCGCATTAGTGGACAGCTGCTGCTGCAGCTGCTCCGTCAGCGGCAGTGCCAGGCTCAGCACATGGCCACGGGTGCCTTCGGGAAAATTGAATCCATGGACACTCAACGCAGGCACAACAGTCAAAGTATGGCCACGCACCTTGCGAGTAAGCCCCTCGATGAACACCTCAGCCTCACCGTCCTGGAGATAAAGCAGCTGAGTGAGGTCGCCGTGGCGGTGAGGCTTGATGACCCAGCTGTGCCGGAGGCTGCGATCGCGGATGGCTTCCCAGTGCAGATAATCGGGCGTGGGCCAGGCATCTGTCTCACCATAGAGAGAGAAAACCGGAACGCGCGAGTTCCTGCTGGGCGGGGTAGCCATTGGTAAACTGCCTCGGAATATTCGAAAAGTCCAACTTACAGACTGAATAATGCCTTCCCTGGCAGAGGTCGTCCATCAAAAATACATCTGGTATTACTTCGTCGCGCCAAAGCGGCGCCCGGAACCACTACAGGAGTCCACAAAATGAAAACAGCGATAGCGATCATCGGTGCGGGTCCCTCGGGCCTCCTGCTGGGTCAGCTGCTGCATAACGCCGGCATCGAGAACGTCATTCTGGAGCGGAAATCGGGTGAGTACGTTCTCAGCCGGGTGCGCGCGGGTATTCTGGAACAGGGCATGGTCGACCTGCTGCGCGAAGCGAAGGTGGACAAGCGTATGAATGAGGAAGGCCTCATTCATGACGGTATCGAAATCTCGGTCGACAACAAATCGACGCGGATCGACCTCAAGGGGCTGACTGGTGGCTCCACCGTTATGGTCTACGGGCAGACCGAACTCACGCGCGACCTGATGGAAGCCCGTGCTGCAGCCGGTGCCGTGACCATCTACGAAGCCAAAAACGTGCAGCCGCACGACCTCAAAACCGACAAGCCCTACGTCACGTATGTCAAGGATGGCCAGGAGCACCGGCTGGACTGCGAATACGTCATCGGCTGTGACGGTTACCACGGTGTCGCGCGTCAGTGCATTCCGTCCGACGTCCTCAAGACCTATGAGCGGGTTTATCCGTTTGGCTGGCTCGGCATTCTGGCTGAGGTACCGCCGGTCAATGATGAGCTGATCTATGCCAGCCACGAACGCGGCTTTGCACTCTGCAGCATGCGCTCGCAAACCCGCTCGCGCTACTATATCCAGGTGAGCTCCGAGGATACCGTTGAGCAGTGGTCCGACGACCGCTTCTGGGAAGAGCTCAAGCGCCGCCTCCCGGCTGACGTAGCTGAGCGCATGGTCACTGGCCCGTCGTTTGAAAAGAGCATCGCGCCGCTGCGCAGCTTTGTGGCCGAGCCGATGCAGTATGGCCGCCTGTTCCTGGCCGGCGATGCAGCCCACATCGTGCCGCCGACCGGCGCCAAGGGTCTCAACCTGGCGGCCAGCGACGTCAGCACGCTCTACCGCATCCTGCTGAAAGTGTTCAAGGAAGGCCGCACCGACCTGATCCCGAAATACTCGGAAATCTGCCTGCGCCGCATCTGGAAGGCTGAGCGCTTCTCGTGGTGGATGACCACCATGATGCATCGCTTCGACGAGTTCGACGACTTCACGCGCCGTATCCACGCCGCTGAGTTCGACTACTTCATCAACAGCGAAGCAGGGCGCCGCACTATCGCGGAAAACTACGTCGGTCTGCCCTACGAGCCGATCGAGTAACCGAGTTACTGACTTCCTGAGTTTTGGGCGCCTTCGGGCGCCCTTTTTTTATCAAATCCCACCTGAAAGGGCAGACCTCGCCTCGCAAATGGCGTATCATCATCGAACTTTTTCGATGCTTCCACTCTCAGTGTCACCATCCGGTGCGACTGTCTTATTCCCTTCAGTTGTAAGGAGTTAAACAATGACCTCTGCTGGCAAGAAAGTATTTCGAGCCGATCACGTCGGTTCTCTGCTGCGCCCCAAATACCTGCTCGAAGCGCGTGCCCAGAAGGCGCGGGGTGAGATCGCTGCGGAGGCGCTGCGCGAAGTCGAAGACCGTGCCATTCGGGAGGCCGTTGCCCTGCAGGAAGAAGCCGGCCTGCAGACCATCACCGATGGTGAATTCCGCCGCGCCCACTTCCACACCGATTTTCTGAAACATCTGGATGGAGTCATCATCAAGGGTGGCCTCCCGGTCAAATTCCACAACCGCTCCAGCGAGATCGAGTTTTCTCCGCCCCGTCCGGAAGTGATGGGTCGCATCGGCCGTAGTCGCGGGCTGGTGACCGATGATTTCAGCTATCTCAAGTCGCTGACCCAGCGTACCGCCAAGGTGGCAATCCCGTCGCCTACCATGCTGCACTTTCGCGGCGGCCGCAAAGCCATCGACGAAGCGATCTATCCCGATATCGAGGAATTCTTCGAGGATCTGGCACGCGCCTACCGCGAGGAGGTGGCTGCGCTGGGCAATCTAGGTTGCGAATTCATTCAGCTCGACGACACCAACCTGGCCTACCTCTGCGATGAAAATCTGCGCGCCCGCACGCGCGATATCGGTGAGGACCCGGATCAGCTGCCGAAGCTCTACGCCGACCTGATCAACCGCTCCATCGCCAGCAAGCCGGCATCGATGGCCATTGGTATTCACCTCTGCCGCGGCAACTTCCGCAGCGCCTGGGTTGCCGAGGGCGGCTACGATCCGGTGGCCGAAGTGCTGTTCAACGAACTGGACATTGACACCTACTTTCTGGAATACGATGACGAGCGGTCCGGCGGCTTTGAGCCGCTCCGGTTCGTACCGAAGAACAAGACTGTAGTCCTCGGTCTGATCAGCTCGAAAGTCCCAGCGCTGGAAAGTAAGGATGAGATCAAGCGCCGCATCGAGGAAGCGAGCAAGTTCTGTGACCTGGATCAGCTGGCCCTCAGCCCGCAGTGCGGTTTCTCCAGCACCGCCGAAGGCAATGCCATCACGCCGGAAGATCAGCTGGCCAAGCTGCGTCTGGTCGTGGAGATTGCTGAAGAGGTGTGGGGCAAGCCGTAATCGCCCGTTGCAGAGTGGCCGGGGTTCTCATCGCGTGCCCCGGCTCTTCATTGCCAGCGGCAGGGAATGCAGCGACCCAAGCAGCGATGCACAAAAAAGCCGGCGATTGCCGGCTTTTTTGCGTCGAGATGGACGGGCCTCAGATATCGAGGTTGGCCACCTTCAGCGCGTTGCTCTCGATGAACTCACGCCGCGGTTCGACTGCATCGCCCATCAGGGTAGTAAAAATCTGGTCAGCCGCGATGGCGTCCTCCACCGAAACACGCAGCATGCGCCGCGCTGTCGGATCCATGGTGGTCTCCCACAGCTGCTCAGGGTTCATTTCTCCCAGACCCTTGTAGCGCTGGATGGTCAGTCCACGCTCCGCCTGCGCCATCAGCCACTGCAGTGCTTCGGCAAAGCTTGATACCGGCTGCGTGCGTTCATTGCGGCGCACGAAACCGCCTTCCTCAATCAGGCCGGTCAGCTTGTTACCCAGCTCTACCATGGCGGTGTACTCAGGCGACTCGAAAAAGTCCTTGGCAAACCGATGGTTAGTGCTTACCCCGTGGGCAACGGCGAGTACATTTGGAAGATAGACACCGCGCTCAGCATCCTTGACCACCGTTACGTCGTAGCGGCTGCCGTGGTCGAACCCGACCGCGGCCACGAGACGTGCCGACAGCTGTTCCACCCACTCAGTAACCACGGTTTCATCGCTCAGCTGCTCAGGTAACAGCCGGGGCAGGTAGACCATCTCCTTCATGACGATCTCGGGGTAGACCCGGCTCAGGCGTTCGATACGCGCATGTACGCCGCGGTAGTCCTGCACCAGCGCCTCCAGCGCCGCACCGGTGATGGGCGGGGCATCAGCATTGACGTGCAGCGCAGCGTCTTCGAGCGCAGCGTTGGTGAGGTACTCATCCATTGCCTTCTCGTCTTTCAGATACTGCTGCTGCTTGCCGCGCGACACTTTGTAGAGCGGCGGCTGGGCGATATAGATGTGCCCGCGCTCGATCAGCTCCGGCATCTGCCGGAAGAAGAAAGTGAGCAGCAGGGTGCGGATGTGGGCGCCATCCACGTCTGCGTCGGTCATGATGATGATGCTGTGGTAGCGCAGCTTATCGGGATCAAAGTCATCCTTGCCGATACCGCAGCCGAGTGCGGTTACCAGCGTGCCTACTTCCTGGGAGGAGAGCATGCGGTCAAACCGCGCTTTTTCTACGTTGAGGATCTTACCGCGTAGCGGCAGGATCGCCTGGGTACGGCGGTCGCGGCCCTGTTTGGCGGAACCGCCCGCAGAATCACCCTCCACCAGGTAGAGTTCGGAGAGGGCGGGGTCCTTTTCCTGGCAATCGGCCAGCTTACCCGGCAGGCCAGCAATATCGAGTGCGCCTTTGCGACGGGTCATCTCGCGCGCCTTGCGAGCAGCTTCACGCGCGCGGGCGGCATCCAGCATTTTGCCCACAATGATTTTGGCATCTTGCGGGTTTTCAAGCAGATATTCGCCCAGCTGCTGGAACATCGTCTGTTCAACGGCCGCCTTTACCTCGGAAGAGACCAGTTTTTCTTTGGTCTGCGACGAGAACTTGGGATCGGGCACCTTCACCGAAACGATGGCCGTTAGCCCTTCGCGGGCATCGTCGCCCGTGGTCGAAATCTTAGCCCGCTTGGCCAGCCCTTCCTGTTCGATATAGTTGTTGAGCGAGCGCGTGAGGGCAGCGCGGAACCCGGCCAGGTGAGTTCCGCCGTCACGCTGCGGAATATTGTTGGTGTAGCAGTAAATATTTTCCTGGAAGCTGTCGTTCCATTGCAGCGCGACTTCCACTGCAATGCCGTCACCGTGGTCGACATTAAAGTGGAATACCTTATTAATAGGGTTCTTATTGGTGTTGAGATACTCAACAAAGGCTTTCAATCCGCCTTCGTAGTTGTACACCTCTCGCTCACCGCTGCGTTCGTCGTACAGCTCAATGTGTACACCGGAGTTGAGAAACGCCAGTTCCCGCAATCGTTTAGCCAGCAGGTCGAAGTGGTATTCGATATTGGTAAACGTTTCAGCAGAGGGTTTGAACCGAATTTCGGTGCCTGTCGCATCCGTCTCACCGACAACGGTGAGCGGTGCCTGGGGAATACCGTGCCGGTAAATCTGCTCATGCACCTTCCCATCACGGCGAATCGTCAGCTTGAGCTGCTCGGAAAGGGCGTTGACCACCGAAACACCGACCCCGTGCAACCCGCCAGACACCTTGTAGGTGTTATCGTCGAATTTGCCGCCGGCGTGCAGCACGGTCATGATGACCTCGGCCGCCGAAACACCTTCTTCGTGGATTTCTGTCGGAATGCCGCGACCGTTATCGATGACGGAAACCGACTCATCCGGGTGGATGATGACCTGAATTCGAGAGCAATATCCGGCCAGCGCCTCGTCGATGGAGTTATCGACGACTTCGAAAACCATGTGATGGAGACCCGTCCCATCATCGGTATCCCCGATGTACATGCCGGGACGCTTGCGAACCGCATCCAAGCCCTTGAGCACTTTGATGCTCGAAGAATCGTAGCTCTGTTTTTGGCTCATCTATTGCCTCCAATACGGCTGAAGTCGTGACTCCACCGCTTAACTGACTATCCCATGTTCCACGTGGAACATCTGGGGAGGGGCGTGGTGACCCCAACTGTGTGCCACTTCATCCGGCTCAATACAGGTGATGAAATGCTGACCCGGCGTCGCTCCGATAGCGGCCCAGAGCGCGCTGCGATACTGCTTATCCAGCTCTGCAGGAAGATCATCCACCAACACCAGCCCGGCTTTACGCGTTCTTGCATATAGCAACCGTACCTGTGCAAGGCGGACGGCTGCGGCAATCAGCTTTAACTGGCCTCGGGACAAAACATCGCTCGCCAGCGCGCCAGCAATCCGAATTTTTATGTCCGCGCGATGAGGTCCCACGCGGGTTTGTCCCAGTTGGACATCCCGATCGATGCTGTCAAGCAGCTGCTGTCGCAGCTGATCAGAGTCTCCAGACCAGCCCTGGGTATATTCCAGTCTGACCTGGGCGGCCATTGAGGGCGCCACTTGCTGCAATACAGGGTCCAGCTGGACGGTGAGCGCTTCGACATACTCCTGGCGCGACTGGCCCAGCAGGGCGCCGTAGCGCGCGTATTCCAACGACCACAGCTCTATCTGAGAATAATCAATTTTACCATGCCGGAGCGCTCCATTGCGCTGCTTCAGCGCACGATCCGCCTGCCGCCATAAACTCAGGAAAGAATGTTCCACGTGGAACAATCCCCAGTCGATCAGCTGGCGGCGAAGAGCAGGGGGGCCCAGGACCATTTCCACCAGATCGCTATCGAGCACCTGAACAGGCGCAATACTGGCCAGCTGGGCAATAGACCGCACTCGTTCGCCGTTGAGTTTGGCCTCAGCTTTTTCGGCGATATTACGGCGCACGCCCAGCCTGTCTGTCTGACCATCATCCCTGCGAAAACGCCCGACTACCAGACATTCATCAGTGCCTTCCTGCACCAGCGAGCGAAAACGGTGCTGGTTGCGAAAGGAACGTCCAACCAGGAGCAGATGCAGCGCCTCAAGCAGCGACGTTTTACCACTGCCGTTGGAGCCGTGGATCAGATTGAGGGAGGGAGAGGGGTCCAAAAGGGCATCAGAGATGTTCCTGACGTTCCGGACCGTGAAGTGTTCAAGATACATCAGACGGGCAGAGCGCTGTGCGCGCCGAGATTAGCGGCAGAGGCTGCACCCATCGCCTCACAGCCGCATCGGCATAACTACATACAGAGAATCGCCCGCCTCAGCTTCTTCCAGCAGGGCGCTGCTATTGGCATCTGATAGCGACAGTTTGACGTTGCGTTCGCTCAGCACGCCCAGCACGTCCAGCAGGTAGGAAACGTTGAAGCCGATTTCCAGCGCGTCGCCCTGGTAATCCACGGAAATCTCGTCTTCAGCCTCTTCCTGCTCAGGGTTGTTGGCCACAATGCGCAGACTACCGTTTTCCAGCGAGAGACGAATACCGCGATATTTTTCATTGGAGAGAATCGAGGCGCGGGAGAGGGCGTGACGCATCTCTTCCCGGTCGCCATAGACCACCTTGGTGGCCGCACGCGGAAGGACACGTTCGTAGTCCGGGAATTTGCCATCGACCAGCTTGGAAGTGAACTGGAATTCACCGGCGAAGGCGCGGAAATGGTTGGTGCCAATCACCACGCGTACCGGCTCATCTTCATTCATCAGCAGACGGGCCAATTCCAGCACGCCTTTGCGGGGCAGGATCACCTGCACAGCATCAGCGATATCCGCCGGCATTTCGAGCGTGCACATAGCCAGCCGATGGCCATCTGTCGCTACGGTACGCAGACGATTGCCTTTGACCTCCCACAGCATGCCGTTCAGGTAGTAGCGAACGTCCTGCTGGGCCATTGCGAAGCCGGTGCGGTCAATCAGACGCTTCAGATCGCCTTGACGAAGTTCGAATTCGACTTCACCGGCACTGCTCTCGACATTCGGGAAATCGCTGGCCGGCAGAGTAGAGAGCACGAATCGGCTGCGTCCGGAGCGGACTACCAGTCGGTTGTCATCCAGAGAGAAATCGATACGGCTGCCGTCAGGCAGTGCCTTGCAGATATCAACCAGCTTGCGCGCGGGAACGGTGACCTCGCCAGCAGATGCCGGCGGCTGCTCCAGGTCGACGTGCCCAATCAGCTCCACTTCCAGATCGGTCCCGGTCAGCGACAACCGGCCATCCTCTAGCGCCAGCAGCACATTTGCCAGAATGGGCAGCGTCTGCCGACGCTCGACCACGCCGGCAGCCAGATTGAGCGGTTTGAGCAGCGCTTCGCGCGAGATACTGAATTTCATATTGGCCAGTCCCAGGTCCGTGCCAGCGGGGCAAACCACGGCAAAAAGTTAAGAGGCAAATCTATCACGTGGTGAGCGAACGCAACAGATTCTGGTAATCCTCCCGGATATCGTGATCTGTCTCGCGCATTTCCTTGATTTTGCGGCAGGCGTGCAGCACCGTCGTATGGTCGCGACCACCGAAGCCATTGCCGATTTCCGGCAGGCTATGGTTGGTGAGTTCCTTGGCCAGTGCCATCGCTACCTGACGCGGGCGCGCAACGGACCGTGAGCGCCTTTTCGACATCAGATCAGCCACCTTGATTTTGTAGTACTCAGCCACGGTACGCTGAATATTCTCGAGACTAACCTGCTTGTCCTGCAGTGCCAGCAGATCCTTGAGCGAATCCTTGATCAACGGAATATCGATCGGCTTCGCCATAAAGTGAGCGCTCGCTATCACACGCTTCAAGGCACCTTCGAGCTCACGCACGTTGGAGCGAACCCGCTGGGCAAGGAAGAAAGCAGCATCCGGGGGCAGATGCATGCCAGCCTGTTCCGCTTTCTTGAGCAGAATCGCAACCCGCGTCTCCAGCTCCGGCGGTTCGACGGCGACGGTCAGACCCCAGCCGAAGCGCGACTTCAGCCGCTCCTCAACGCCATTGATCTCTTTCGGATAACGGTCGCAGGTGAGAATCATCTGCTGGCCGCCTTCGAGCAGCGCATTGAAGGTGTGGAAAAACTCCTCCTGCGACCGCTCCTTGTTGGCAAAGAACTGAATATCGTCAATCAGCAGCGCATCTACCGACCGGTAGAACCGCTTGAATTCATTGATGGCGTTGAGCTGCAGGGCCTTGATCATATCGGCCACGAAGCGCTCGGAATGGAGATAGATGATCTTTGCCTTGGGATTGCGCTGGAGCAGGGCGTTGCCGACGGCATGCATCAGGTGAGTCTTACCCAGCCCCACACCGCCATATAAAAAGAGCGGGTTGTAGGAGCCACCGGGATTTTCTGCTACCTGCATGGCCGCCGCGCGCGCCAGCTGGTTGGATTTCCCCTCGACAAAGGTATCGAAGGTGTAATTTTCGATCAGAAAACTCTGGTGTTTGAGGCTGCCCTCGACTTCAACCTGGCGCGAACCCGACATCGGTTCGCGCTCGGGGCGGGAGGCCGGGCCACTGTTCGTCTCTGTGGCACTCACGCTGCTGCTGCGCCGGAAACTGGTAACCGGGGCGCGCTGCCCGATATCGAGCACGATATCGACCGCGTCCTCGGGCGCGACCTGAGCCAGCACCTCCTGGATGCGACTCAGATATTTGTCGCTGACCCAGTCCTTGATGAAACGATTGGGCGCAACCAGCCGCAGTCGACCGCCCTCCTCAGACGCCTGCAGAGGTCGGATCCACGTGTTGAATTGTTGTGAAGGCATCTCTCCCTGGAGGAAGTCGATGCACTTTTGCCACGCGTGGTCCGGCAAGACGCAATCTCCAGCATGACTCGGTGAAACCGAGATAAACAGGGGTGACCCGCTCAGCTCAGCGGGCAGGCATTGTAACGTCGGGAGGCGCTAGTTATCCACAAAAACATGCAGGTAAGCAACGCCTAACCTCAAAAGTATTTTTCTTTAAAATCATTGACTTAAATATAGTCAAGTGATGCGCACTAAATCTTTCTTAAAAGTAAGGGCGGCTGTGGATATCACTGTGTATAAGTTGTGCAATGCCTCTGGATCAGCAGGGGAGAACCAGTGGAGTAAAATTGACTGTTTAATGTACAGCATCCACCGTCGCGCTGCCTGCTCTTCATTCCTTTATATAGGCCTGGCGGCGGTGAAGAACTGCTGGCCGGCACTGCAGAGGGAAATTGCTTCCGGCACCCGAATTCTCTAAAATGCGCAGTCTTTTTTCCGACCCGTCCCGCGACCCGCAGAACGGGCGGCTCTTATCGATGGTGGAATCACGTCATGAAAAGAACTTTTCAGCCGAGCAATCTGAAGCGCGCCCGTGTTCACGGCTTCCGTGCCCGCATGGCAACGGCAAACGGCCGCAAGGTGCTGGCCCGCCGTCGCGCCAAGGGACGCGCACGCCTGACCGTATAACGCTCTCTTGAGCGCATCAGCTGACCTGCGTTTTAGCAAAGCCCGGCGGCTGCTGACGGCTCACGACTACAAATCGGTATTCGATGATGCCGTGCTCAAGGTGTCCTGCAGCCAGCTGCTGATCCTCGCGCGGCCGAACGGGCTCGAAGGAGCGCGGCTGGGTATGGTCGTGGCCAAGCGACACATTCGGCTCGCAACGCGCCGCAACCGGCTCAAGCGGATCGTGCGCGAGAGCTTCCGGCACGCGCAGGCGAGGCTTGCCTGCATCGACGGCATCGATGGTGGTATCGACAGTGTCGTGCTGGCGCGCGCCGGTGCTGATGCGCTCGACAAGCGTCAGCTGCGGGAGCACCTCGACCAGCTCTGGAGCCAGCTTGCTCGCAAGGCTCAGCGGCGCTTTGCCACAGGCCAGCCATGCTGAGCCGGGCGCTGGTCCTGCTGATTCAGGGCTACCGCTATCTGATCAGCCCGGTTCTCGGGCCACGCTGCCGCTTCTTCCCCACCTGCTCACAATATGCAATCGAGGCGGTGGTTCAGCATGGCGCGCTTCAGGGCAGCTGGCTGACGCTGCGCCGTCTGCTGCGCTGCCATCCATGGCACCCTGGAGGCGTCGATCCGGTACCCCCCAGCTGCGCCGATTCCGTCCCCTGTTCCAAGGCTGACTGTTAACCATGGATCTGCAACGTTATCTGCTCATCGCGGCCATCGCCGTGCTCTCCTACATGCTGCTTACCGAGTGGAACCAGTTCCAGCAGGCGCAGCAGGCCACGGACAGTGCCGCGGTCTATTCGCAACGGCCTGAGGCTACGGATGCCGATCTCACCGGCACCGATCTCACCGAAACTGACGATAGCGTCCCCCGCAGCGATGATCTGCCGACGCTGGAAAATGCGGCGGCTCCCACCGGCGGTGGTAATCACACCATCCATGTTCAGACCGACGTGCTGGAGCTGGTAATCAACCGGCGCGGTGGTGATGTGGAATTTGCGGCGCTGCCCCAGCATCTGGCCGAACTCAAAGGTGAGCAGCCGTTCGTGGTGCTGGAGAACAATGCCCGCCGGACCTACGTTGCGCAGAGCGGCCTGATCGGCCCCAATGGCGTCGACAGTGCCGCGAGCGGCCGCCCGCTCTACGAAACCAGTGCCGCAAGTTACACACTCGCGCCCGGCAGTGATGAGCTTATCGTCGACCTGGTGCATCGCACGGCTGAGGGCGCGGTAGTCACCAAGCGGTTCACGCTGCAGCGCGGCAGCTATCTGGTCGATGTAAGCTATCTGGTCGACAACCAGACAGACACGCCTTTCCGGGCGGCGATGTTCAGCCAGCTCAAGCGCGACGACACGGCTGATCCAAACGCCGCCGGTGGGTTTCTCGGCATCCACTCCTATCTGGGGGCTGCCACCTCAACCCCTGACAAACCGTATCTGAAGCTGCCGTTCAAAGAGTTCGCCGACGAGACCTTCAAGCTCGAGCGTGAAGGCGGCTGGATCGCGATGGTCCAGCACTACTTCCTCTCGGCCTGGGTGCCACCGGCTGACCAGCAGAACACCTTCAACACCCTGAAGACCCGCAACGGCGACAACATTGCCCGCATCACCTCGCCGCTGATCACCATTGCGCCCGGCGCACAGGACCGCTTCAGTGCCGCCCTCTATGTCGGTCCGAAGGATCAGTATGCGCTGCAGGAGATTGCACCCGGCCTCGATCTGACGGTCGACTACGGCATTCTCTGGTGGATTGCCCAGCCGTTGTTCTGGCTGCTGACCCGCATCCACGGCGTGCTCGGCAACTGGGGCTGGTCGATTGTCATGCTGACAGTCATCGTCAAGCTCATCTTCTTCCCGCTCAACGCCAAGGCTTACCGGTCGATGGCGAACATGCGGAAAGTGCAGCCGAAGATCATGGCCATCCGCGAGCGTTATCCGGATGATCGCCAGAAGCAGTCGGCGGAGATGATGAATCTCTACAAAACCGAGCGCATCAATCCGCTGGGTGGCTGCCTGCCCATCCTGGTGCAGATGCCGGTGTTCCTGGCGCTCTACTGGACGCTGCTGGAGAGCGTCGAACTGCGTCATGCGCCCTGGCTGCTGTGGATCGACGACCTGTCCGCCATGGATCCCTATTTCATTCTGCCGCTGCTGATGGGCGTGTCGATGTTCTTCCAGCAAAAACTGAACCCGCCGCCGCCAGACCCGATGCAGGCAAAGGTGATGCAGTGGCTGCCAGTGATGTTCACCTTCTTCTTCCTCTGGTTCCCGGCGGGACTGGTGCTCTACTGGGTGGTGAACAACGTGCTGTCGATTGCACAGCAATACGTGATCACCAGGCGCATCGAACAGGGCGCCTGAGCCTGCCCGCCCAGGCGCGGTGGCCACGCCGCGCCCTCACTTCTACTGATGCCAATCTCCTGATGCCATGGTGACGCCCCCCGATACCATCGCCGCCATCGCCACGCCCCCCGGCCGCGGCGGCGTCGGCATCATCCGGATATCAGGGCCGCTGGCCCTGAGCATTGGGCAGCGCATCACCGACCGCACGCTGCAGCCGCGTTATGCGCACTACGGGCCGTTCTTCCAGTTAGCAGCAGACCAGACGCAGCAGCCGGACCAGCGGGTCGTGCTTGATCAGGGAATCGCGCTCTTCTTTCCGGCGCCTCATTCATTTACCGGCGAAGATGTGGTGGAGCTGCAGGGTCACGGCGGCCCGGTGGTGCTCGACCTGCTGCTGCGCCAGGTGCTGGCAGCGGGGGCGCGGCTGGCCCGGCCGGGAGAGTTCACCGAACGGGCCTACCTCAACGACAAGATCGATCTGGCGCAGGCCGAAGCGATTGCCGATCTTATCGACAGCGCCTCGGAGCAAGCGGCCCGCAGCGCCATGCGCTCACTGGCGGGCGCTTTCAGCGCTGCGGTCGAAACGCTGGCGCAGCAGATGCTTCAGCTGCGTCTGTTTGTTGAAGCGGCCATCGACTTTCCCGAGGAGGAGATCGACTTCCTCAGCGACAGCCGCATCAGCAACGGCGTCGCAGAGCTGATCGAAGCCGTCACTGCGCTGCAGGCAAATGCCCGCCAGGGCGCGCTGCTAAGGGACGGTATAACGGTGGTCATCGCCGGTCGCCCCAATGCCGGCAAATCCAGTCTGCTCAATGCGCTGGCTGGCGAAGAGCGCGCCATTGTTACCGCCATCGCTGGCACCACTCGCGATGTGCTGCGCGAGCAGATCCTGATCGACGGCATGCCGCTGCATATCATCGACACCGCCGGCCTGCGCGACAGTCCGGACGAAGTGGAGCAGGAGGGGATTCGTCGCGCCTGGCAGGAGATTGCCCGCGCCGATCACATCCTGCTGGTGGTGGATGCCAGTGAGACCGACGAGCCGGTCGCCCTCGAAACGCTGTGGCCAGCCGACGCGCCGGTGCCACTGCCGACCCGAAATGTCACGCTGGTGCTCAACAAATGCGACCTGACTGGCGCCGAGCCGGCGTCGCAGCCCGGCCAGCCGCACCGCATCACGCTGTCAGCCCGCAGCGGTGCGGGCATTGACCTGCTGCGCGACCACCTCAAGGAGAGTGTGGGCTACGGCGGCGCGGGGGAGGGGACGTTCAGTGCAAGACGGCGCCATCTTGATGCGCTGCAGCGGGCTCGTCAGGCGCTTGAACACGGCGCACTGCAACTGACCATGCACGGGGCGGGCGAGCTGCTGGCCGAGGATCTCCGCCAGGCTCATCGGGCGCTGGGCGAGATCACCGGTCAGGTCACCGCCGACGATCTGCTGGGCCATATTTTTTCGAGCTTCTGCATCGGCAAATAGCTGCCGGTCCAGGCCCGTTGCCCAGCGTTGAACCCGCCGTCACAGCCACTATCCAACAGCTCCCGGCCGCGATTCAGACCAGTGGTATGAAGCCTGCCGAGCATCCTGCGCGTCACCCATGCTTTAATCGCACACCAGCCCACCGCCGGCCGCTTGTTGCGCCGGTGGTGCCCTGAACATCATCGACTGATGACGCTGTTTAGCGGATGGGAACCACGTTGAAACGGATGCTGCTGCTGACCGTCACGCTGCTGATGCTTGCGACATCGACTGCCGTGCTGGCGTTGTCGCCGTCGCCGCGCATTCATCTACTGGTGCCGCCGGGCAGCGCCGCCTATGACGACCTGGCCAAGGCGATCCGGCATGCACTCAGTCACCTGCAGCCGGTGGTGGATGTGATCATCACCAGCCCCGCCGAACTGTCCGGCCAGCCGCTGCCCGCCGCGCAGGATCTGCTGATCGCCATCGGCGATCCGGTGCTGCCCTGGGCCCGGTCGGACGCCAACCGCTTTCAGCACACGCTCAACTTCCTCGTCAGCTCGACCGCGTACGAGGCTACCGAGCCACCCCAGCCCATGACCTCGGCGCTGTTCCGTGATCAGCCTCTGCGGCGTCAGCTGGCACTGGCGCAGCTGCTGATACCATCGGTCAATCGCGTTGTGATGCTGCTCGATCAATATGCCGTGCCGCCGGATTTTGCGGAACTTCAGCAGCAGAGCCACGTCCGCTTCTCGGTACTGGAAATTGCCAGTCAGCCGCAGTGGCCGCAGGCGCTTTCACAATTGATGACGACCCACGATGTCCTGCTGGCGCAGGATGATCCCGATATCTACAACCGGTCGACGGTACGCCCTGTCCTGCTGACCACCTACCACCATGGCAAGGTGATGATCGGACCTAACCGCGCCTTTGTGGAGGCGGGCAGTTTCGCCTCGGTATACAGCTCCTCCGAACAGCACCTGCGACAGCTCACCCGCATGGTGCAGCAGTTTCTGGCGGAAGGGGTGCTGCCGCCACCCCAGTTTCCCAAGGAATTCAGCGTGATCATCAACCATCACGTGGCGGCTGCGCTCCGTTTACGGGTACCAGGGGAGACCACGCTCGCTCATCAGCTCTACGCTCTGGAAAAGCAGAGATGAACCAAGCCTTCGGCCGCAACCTGTGGCGCCGCCTGTCGATCACTCAGCAGATTCTGCTGCTCAGCACGCTCCCCATGCTGGGGCTGTTTATTGTGATCTTTGTGTTTCTGCTTTCCGCGCGCCTTGAGCAGCTGGAGATCACGCAGCAGCAGCGCGGCCGTCTGCTGGTGGAGCAACTCGCTGGTGCCAGTCA
>JAJUJZ010000024.1 GCA_029265075.1 Gammaproteobacteria bacterium
CACAGCATTCTGACGCCTGGTGCATGGCAAGTGCTTACACAAAGCTGCCTCTAACACTGTCGCCTGCTGGCGTCGCGCGCGTACAAAAAAGCCCGACGCATGGTCGGGCTTTTAATTGTAAGGTGGCGCGCTCGGCAGGATTCGAACCTGCGACCCCCTAGTTCGTAGCCAGGTACTCTATCCAACTGAGCTACGAGCGCGTCGTGGGGGTGCATTATAGAGAGGCAAATTTCTGCGTCAAGAGCGCGACAACAAAAAAACCTTTTTAACTGCTGCACCTGTCACTCGCGGTGCTCGTCATCCCGCTGACCCGGAGCGGCTGTCGAGATTTCCGGGCGCTCCCGCCGTGCTTGCTCTTCTTCGTCCAGACCCAGTCCGCCGCCGATCTCTTCCGGACCGACGTTGCGCAGCATCTGATCAGCGGCCAGTTCGTCACTCGGCTCAGCATGGGCTGCGTCCTCATCCAGCAGCGTCTCCGGGGAGAGGTCATCCGCACTGACATCGCCATCCGGCAGGGCAGCGCCGGTCAGGCCAGCGGTGCGCTCGCGTTCGCGTGGATATTCCTGCTCTACGCTATCCCCTTCCAGCAGGTCACCGGCCCGGCTGTCCCGTGTGTCGTCATCATCGAAGGAAAGCTCCTGCGGCTCCTCGCTGCGTGGCTGCAGAGGTGGGGGGCGGTTATAGTCGGGCGTGCGTTCTCTCATGCTGGACCTCGCTGGCGAGTGATGTTCCAGTTGGGATTGTGACCGGTGGACCTGGTCAAAATTCATTCACTACCCGAGTTGCGAAAACCATGTGGCGATCGATAGTAATGGTATGGATGCTCGTCATCGCATCAGCCGGGGCCTGCGCCGAAGAGCTGGTAGTCTGGTCGTCATCAGCACAGGAGTGGGTCTCGCTCGACCGTCTCATCGCACAACTCGCGCCGACGCGTTATATCCTCGTTGGTGAGGTACACGATAACGAGTTACATCATCAGCGCCAGCTGGCATTGCTGGAGCGTCTGCAGCTCCGCGGTCGGCGAGTGCTGGCGCTGGAAATCTTTGATCGTGATGATCAGGGGTGGCTCGCCAGCAAACCTTCCCTGGAAGAAATCGGTGAGCGCGTCAGTGCGAGGGGCTGGGACTGGGGGCTCTATCGGGCATTGGTGAACAGCGCGCTTGATTGGGGCTGGCCGTTGCAGGCAGCCAACCTGTCACGTAGCGATGCCATGCGTGTTGCGCGTGGCGAGGTGGCCTTGCCTGCAGAAGTGGCCGCGCGGCTCGGCGACGCTGGCCGGCAAGCGCTGTTACAGGATCTCGTCGACAGCCACTGTGGGCATCTGAACCATGCCACTGCCAGCAGTGTGCTGCGTGCGCAGCAGGCACGCGATGCAGCCATGGCTGCGGTGCTGCAGGAGGCCTGGCAGCGCTGGCAGCTGCCCGTGGTGCTGATCGCGGGCAACGCCCATGTGCGGCGTGATTACGGCGTCCCGGTCTATCTGGACGCTGCGTCAGTAGTGACCGTGGCGATGACCGAGCAGAGCAGTGCTGAACGCACGGGCGAGCAGGGCAGAGAGGTCTGGGACTTCATCTGGCCGGCAACGCAACAGCAGCGGGAGGATCCATGCGCTGCGTTCGCCAGCCGCAGTGCTGCACCCAATGAGCGCGCAACGACTGCGGCCCGTTGAGCCGCCGTGTCAGAGATCCTGAAACCGTCCCACGGAGGTTTGCATTTGCTGGCTGAGCTGGCGCTGATAGTCATGAAGGTTCTGGAAGAGCCGCTGCAGCTCCTCCAGGCGCGACTCGCGTACCAGCAGTTCGAAATAATCGACCAGCCGCTGATCAACCCTGCGGGCAACAGCTGTCAGTCCCTCGACACTGCTGACGTCGGCGCCGGCTGTCACTTCTTTCAGCACTTCTTCGGCGGACACCGACTCGGCGGACGTCTCCCATGTGTTCAGGGCGGCATCGTGCTCACGGTCGTCGAGCGTCTGGAAAATCATCTCCGCCTGCTCTTCTTCGCGCTGCACGAGATAGTCGAGCATCATGCGCAGGCGCTCATCGCTGACAGTCTCGCCCAGCCGCGTGTAGTACGCAGACAAGTCGCGGTGCAGTTGCTCGATCTCGCCGAGAATTTCGCGGGCGGTTCCGTAACGGTCACGTCGCATTCAGGGCATCCTCGTTACGCTGAGTCAGGCTGGTAGAGTGCGCAAATCGTGAAATTATCCCGAGGCGATAAGCGGCAGCCGGCCAGCGTTACTTGTCGCGGCTGCGGCGGGCCTGTTCTGCGCGGCGCAGCTCCCGGGCTACATCGCGGCTCGAGATCTCTTCGGCATAGTTGATTTGCAGCCACCAGGGGATGGTCTGATAGCGTCTTAACGTGCGTCGGCGTTCACCCTGGCGTCGATCGCTGGGGAGGGGAACAGTGCCAGTCGAGCTGCGGCGTTCGCCGCGGCGACGGTCTTCGAATATCTGCTGTGCAGCGGGCAGGGAGGGTCTGGAGCGCATTGCGCAACACTACCACTGGGTGGCGCGATGGCGTGTGATGGGAATCACCGACGGAACAATGCGAGATTGTTCGCGTCGGTGCCTGAGGTGTCAGTGGTGGTGGCCGTCAGGACCGTGGACATGGCCGTGAGAGATCTCTTCCTCGGTGGCAGCACGCACCTCAGCAATCGTTACCTGAAAGTGCAGCACTTCGCCGGCCAGCGGATGATTGGCGTCGATGGTAACGGCTTCATCTGCGACCGCAGTGACAGTGACCGAAATCGGGCCTTGCGGCGATTGTGCGGTGAAGCGCATACCTTCTTCGATCGGCTGACCTTCCGGGAAGGCAGTGCGCGGCACTTCCTGAATCAGCTCGGGCTGGCGTTCGCCGTAGGCGTCTTCCGGCTGAATCGCAACGGTGAACTCTGCGCCAGTCGCCTTGCCGCTCAGTTCGCGCTCAAGCCCCGGAATGATGTTGCCGGCGCCGTGCAGATAAGTGAGCGGTGCGTCTTCAGCAGAGGCGTCGAGCACCTGACCTGCGTCGTTGGTGAGGCGGTAGTGAAAACTGACAACTGAGTTGGGTCCGATCAGCATGATGGGATTCCTGCATTGGTGAGTTTGCCCGGTTGCAGCCGCGGGGCGGACTTGCGGATCGGACGTGAGAAGCTGCCAGTTTACGTTCGGTGCCCTGTGCTGACCACCCCAGCGTCGCGGTGTATGCTTCAAATCGTCTGGCAAGGAGGAATTAAAGATGACAGCAGTGGTTTCCAGGAAGGCCTGGCGGCGCCGGTTTACTGCAACTGCCGTGCTGCTCTGCGGCGGCCTGGCGGCAGGCGTGCCGGCGCTGGCCGAGGAGGAAAGCTGCCCGGCATGGCTGGATCAGGAGATGACGCTGTTGCGGGGCGATCGCTCGCGCAATCTGTGCGAGGCATATCGCGGCAAACCACTGCTTATCGTCAATACGGCCAGCTATTGCGGTTTTACGCCCCAGTTCAAAGGGCTGGAGGCGTTGTTTCAGCGCTACCGCGACCAGGGGCTGGTGGTGGCGGGCTTTCCCTCGGACGACTTCAATCAGGAAGCCGACGATGCGGCCACGACGGCTGAGGTGTGCTACGCCAACTACGGTGTGACCTTTGACATGTACGCGCCCGTGCATGTGCGGGGGGACGATGCGCACCCGTTGTTTGCCGGGCTGGCGGAGCAGGGCGACGGCGCACCGCAGTGGAATTTCTACAAGTATCTCGTCGCCGCGGATGGACGGGTGCTGAAGACTTTTGGCAGCCGGGTTACGCCGGATGATCCGGCGCTGATCGAGGCGGTGGAGGCAGCGCTGGCCGAGGCGCAGTGAGGCGCCCGGCCAGCAGAGGCGCAGTGCAGTCCGCCGGGCTCAGTCGGAATAGATGTTCGCCAGCGCGGTGAGAAGCTGCTGCCACGAATCGTTATCCGCTTCGGCGCTGTAGGCGAGCGGCATCTCGTGTTTACGGCCCAGCTCATCGGCTCCCGGATTGGTGAAGCCATGGGTTGCGTTCGGGTAGTTGGTCAGCTTGTAGTCGGCGTCGGCGGCTTCCATCTCCTGCTCAAAGGCAGCGATGTCCTCAGCCGGGACCATCGGGTCATCGGCGCCGTTGAACACCAGCACCCGGGCTTTCAGGTCGCCTTTCTTCGCGGGTGACTGGGTGGCCAGCAGACCATGGAAGCTCGCGACCAGATCGAGATCGACCCCTTCCCGCGCCATGTTGAGCACGGTCATGCCGCCGAAGCAGTAGCCGAGCGCGGAAATCTTGTCGGCCGCGACAGTGGGGTGGCGTTGCAGAGCCTCTTTTGCGGCGACGAAACGAGCCCGGAAGCTGTCCATATCGGCAGTTGCCTGCTGCATCATCGCAGTCGCTTCGCGCGGATGGTCGGCGGTTCTGCCTTCGCCGTACATGTCGACTGCCAGGGCGGTATAACCCTGCTCGGCCAGCTGGCGGGCCCGTTGCCGCGCATAGTCGTTCAGGCCCCACCATTCATGCACCACCAGCACGCCGGGACGCTTCTCTTCGATGGCGTCGTCATAAACGAGATACCCCTGAAACGTAACGCCGCTGGCACGATAGGCCACTTCTTCTTCCTGCAGGGCGGCATGCGCCGGCAGAGCAAACAGCAGCGGCAACGCCAGCTGCAACAGACGTGACATCCTCATTACCTGATTCTCCTTGCTGGTGGGCCTGCTGGCCGGGCCCGGCGCATTCATATGACAGGCTGCGGCCACCGGCACTGCAGTATAAGCATGTGACCGCGAGGGCGACCACTTGCGTGGCCGGGTCCCGGTGCGCACCATGCGCGACGGTGGCCATTGGGGATGGGAATGGACAGGGTGATCGATAGCGCGTGGCTGACAAAGCTGCGCCAGCAGCTGCAGACAAGCGGCCAGCGACGGCTGCTGTTGCTGGCCGGGACTGCGCAGTGGGGACGGGCCCGGCTGCAGCAGATTGCTCATGTCTGGGGCGGCGCATGGCTCTGGGCGGGCGGTGGTGACCCGCTGTTCGCCGCAGTGGCACGCAAGCCCAGCCAGGTGCTCGGTGGCGAGTGGGACGCCGTGGTCATCGATGGCTGGGCTGGTGTGCGCCCCGACCTGCTGGGAGCGGCCAGCGGAGCGCTGCGCGGCGGCGGCCTGCTGGTGGTGCTGACACCACTGGTGGCTGAATGGCACAGCCACCGGGATCCGGAATATGACCGCTGGGCCAGTGCCGGGCTGCAGCCTTTGCCCGGCACGCGTTTCTGGCAACGGCTGCGACGGTATCTCGACCACCCGGCGGTCCTGGTATGGGAGGAGCACAGGGCTCCCCCAGGCTTGCCAGCGCGGGCGCTGCCGGCGTGGCCGGGGCCGCAGTACACCGAACAGCAGATCGCAGTGACGGCCGTTCTGCGCTGTGGGCAAGGCCGCGCCCGGCGACCGCTGGTCGTGATGGCGGATCGCGGGCGTGGCAAGTCCAGTGCGCTGGGGCTGGCAGCGGCGGAGCTGATCCGCGGTGGTGCGCGGGTGGTCGCCACCGCCCCGCGTCTGGATGCCTGCGAACGGCTGTTTCAACATGCGGCTGACGCGCTTGGCCTCGCCCGTATCAGCGGTTATCGCCTGCGGGCCGGGGGCGAGCTGCTGTTTCAGCCGGTGGATGAACTGCTGAACGCGCTGGAGTCAGGCGAGCTCTGCGCCGATCTGCTGCTGGTAGATGAGGCTGCTGCGTTGCCGGTGGCGTCGTTGCGGCGCTTGCTGGCTCACCCCCGGGTCGTGTTCGCCACCACCATCCATGGCTACGAAGGAAGTGGTCACGGCTTCGAGCGCCGTTTCCTGCCCCTGCTGGCGCAGAGCCATCCGCAGTGGCAGCGGGTTACGCTCGAGGAGCCGCTGCGCTGGGCACCGGCCGATCCGCTGGAAGCCTGGACGAGGGAAGTGTTGCTGCTCGACGCGGAGCCCCCGGCTCCCGTCGCACAGGCTGCGCCGGTGCAGATTGCACAGATCACTCAGGATGCGCTGGCAGATGAAACGCTGCTGCGTCAGCTGTTCGGGCTGCTGGTGCAGGCGCATTACCGTACCTCGCCGGACGACCTGCGCGATCTGCTTGATGGCTCCAATCTCGAGGTCTGGGTAGCGCGTCGCGATACCAGACCGGTTGGCGTGCTGCTGGCGGCGATCGAGGGGCCGTTGCCCGTTGATCTGCATGAGCCCATTCTGCTGGGTGAGCGCCGGCTGCGCGGCCATCTGCTGCCGCAGAGCCTCGCCTTTCACGGCGGCGAACAATGGGCGCTGGCCCAGCGCTGGCGCCGCGTCGTGCGCATCGCCGTGACCGGGCCTCAGCAGCGACAAGGCGTCGGGCGCCAGCTGGTGGAGGCGGTCGCAGCGGCGACGGCCAGTCAGGGGGATGAGTTGCTTGGTACCAGCTTTGCCGCATCTGCGCCGCTGATCCGCTTCTGGACGCGGCTGGGGTTCAGCTTGCTGCGAGTAGGGACACACGCTACGCCGGCTGGGGGCACGGTCCCGGTAATGATGGGGCGGGCGCTCGCCAGCGGAGCGGCTGACCAGCTGGAGGCGGCCGCTACGCGATGCCGTGCGCAGCTGCCGCTGCAATTTTGCGGTCCGCTCCGCCAGCTTGATCCGGCAATCGTCCGCGCGCTGCTGCAAAGCAGCACGCCTGCCCGGCTGCTGGCACAGGACGAGCTGCGCGCCTTCGCCCGTGGCAAACGCCCCATCGACAGCTGTCTGGGGCCGCTCCAGCAATGGGCGCTGGCGCGGCTGGCTGCAGCGATGCCACTGGTCGAAGCGGATACGCAGCTCGTCGCAGGACGGCTGCTGCAATTCAGACCGCTCTCCGTGCTGGCCCGGCGCACGGGGCTGGCCGGTGCCGCAGCGATCGAGACCCGGCTGCGTGCGCTGGTGGCGGGGTCACTGCACGACTTAGCCGACTGACAGTGGTCTCACAGAAAGCGGACAGACCGGATGGAGGCAGCCGTGAAACTGCATTTGTGGAAACTACGACGCGAACTGCTGCTATTGTGGCGGGCCCTGCTTAACAGCCGCACACCGCTGCGGGTTCGGCTGCTGATCGCAGCGGCGCTGCTGTATGCCATCAGCCCGTTTGATCTGATCCCCGACTGGCTGCTGGGGCTCGGCTGGCTCGATGATCTGGTGCTGGTGCCGCTGGTGCTGGCATGGGCGCGCCGGCAGTTGCCACCGGAACTGGCAGAAGAGCTCGCCGCGCCGGGTCGCGCTAACGGCTGAGTTGTGCAGCTGCGAAATATTTCCTTGTTCTGCCGTTGACGCTCGCCCGGTGCAACGTTATGTTGAGCCGCATCAAGGGGAGTAGCTTTTTCGCTGCGGCATCGTCATTACGGTTGTTAGGCAACCCGGTGTCGCAGGCAACTTCGGTTGCAAGCGAGACCTTGCCGAAGGGCAGGGTGCGTGCATAGCTGAACAACGGCCTGAGTCCTTCGGATCCGGGCCTTTTTTTTGCCCGGATACGGCGTGGGCTGTTGTGGCTGTGCGCACGAAGCGCGCCCAGGACAGCGTGCAGTAAGGTGTTTTTGGAGAGAGCAAATTCTATGAAACGGGTGTTCCTGTTCCTGTTGACCAACGTCGCTGTGCTGGTGACGTTATCGATCGTTGCCCATCTGCTGGGCTTCAATCGCTTTCTGACTCAGCAGGGTGTCGATTTCGGCGCGCTGCTCGGCTTCGCTGCCGTATTCGGGTTTGGCGGCGCGTTTATTTCGCTGGCGATGTCGAAATTCACCGCCAAACACGCGGTCGGCGCCCAGGTTATCGAAACGCCGCGCAATGCCACTGAATCGTGGCTGGTCGACACCGTGCGGCGGCAGGCGCAGGCGGCGGGTATCGGCATGCCGGAGGTGGCCATTTTCTCCTCCCCGCAGCCGAATGCGTTCGCTACCGGCGCCAGCAAAAACAATGCACTCGTGGCGGTCTCCACCGGTCTCCTGCAGAACATGAATCAGGATGAGGTGGAGGCGGTGCTGGCACATGAGGTGTCGCATATCGCCAACGGGGATATGGTCACCCTGACGCTGATTCAGGGTGTGCTCAACACCTTTGTGCTGTTCCTGTCGCGGCTGATCGGCAACTTCATCGATCGCGTCATCTTTAAGAATGAAGATGGGCCCGGCGTCGGCTACTTCGTCTCCACCATCGTGCTGGACATCCTGTTCGGCGTGCTCGCTTCGATCATCGTCATGTGGTTCTCACGCCAGCGTGAGTTCCGGGCCGATGCGGGTGGGGCGCGACTGGCTGGCCGGCACAAGATGGTCGCTGCGCTACAACGTCTGCAGGGGCAGTACGATCAGTCCGAAATGCCGGCCAAGCTGGCAGCGTTCGGCATCTCTGGGAAAGGCAGTACGCTGGGTCGCCTGTTCGCTTCGCACCCGAGTCTCGATGAGCGCATCGAGCGCCTGATGAGCCGCGTCGAAGCCTGAGTTGCATCCAGACGAAAACGGGCCGCATCTGCGGCCCGTTTTTTATTTGTGGCTGACGTTCCGGCTGTCAGCGCAGATGCCCGAGGTGGGGTTGCACCAGCTGCAGCAGACCTTTGAACACCCGGGGGCCGCCACAGACGATGTTGCCGCTCTGCATGTAGTCATTGCCACCATTGAAATCCGACACCAGGCCGCCTGCTTCCCGGACCAGCAGAACACCGGCGGCGATATCCCACGGCTGCAGGCCGATCTCCCAGAAGCCATCCAGACGGCCGGCGGCTACATAGGCGAGATCGAGTGCGGCGGCCCCGGCGCGCCGCACGCCGGCGGTGCGCGCCGCAACGGCTTCCAGGCTGCGGGCATAGGCGGGGATGTGCGGTTCCGAGCGCGACTGGAAGGGGATGCCGGTGCCGATCAGCGAGCCTTCCATGCCCTTGCGATTACTGATCCGGATACGGCGTCCGTTGAGCTGGGCGCCGCGCCCGCGGCTGGCCAGAAACTCCTCGCGCCGCACCGGGTCCAGCACCAGCGCATGTTCAATCTGGCCGCGATATTCGCAGGCGATCGAGATCGCATAGTGCGGGATGCCGCGCACGAAGTTGGTGGTGCCGTCGAGCGGGTCGATGATCCAGCGATATTCGGCATCAGCGTTGCCGCTGGCTCCGCCTTCCTCGCCCAGAAAAGCGTGATCGGGATAGGCGCGGCGGAGCTGGCTGACGATTTCCCGTTCGGCGGCGCGATCCACTTCAGTGACAAAATCGTTCTGCTTCTTCTCATCCACCCGGAGCGTATCGAGCTGGTCAGAGGCGCGGACGAGCATTTCGCCGGCCTTGCGGGCCGCCCGAAGGGCGATATTGAGCATGGGTTGCATGGAACGGTACCTGCTGAGGTGGCTGCGGGTTAGCTGTGGTCAGGAAAATGGCGCGCGAGTATATCAGAGCCGGTGCTCCACAGCAGTGCAAAACTGGGCTGGGGCACACGCCGGTTGTCGGTTAAACTGCGCCCCCTCCGCGCAGGGCCAGCCGGTCGCGCCAGTGTTAGAGCGGACAGCCGCAGATGAATGCAGTGCTCCACAATATTCGGATCGTGCTGGTGAATACCACCCATCCCGGCAATATCGGGGCGGCCGCACGTGCCATGAAAAACATGGGCCTGCGGGATCTGGTGGTGGTCGCGCCGCATGATTTCCCGTCGCGCGAGGCAAGCGATCGTGCCGCCGGTGCGCGGGATCTGCTGGCGACAGTGCGGGTGGTCGATACGTTCGAAGAGGCGATTGCCGGCTGTGGGCTGGTCATCGGCTCCAGTGCGCGCCAGCGCCGCATCCCGTGGCCGCTGCTCGATGCCCGCCGCTGCTGCCAGCAGGCGTGTGCTGAGGCACGTCAGCATCGGGTGGCTCTGGTGTTCGGGCGTGAGGATCGTGGGCTCACCAACGAGGAGCTGGCGCGCTGCCATCTGCATGTCAACATCCCGGCTGATGAAGCGTACAGCTCGCTCAATCTTGGCATGGCGGTGCAGGTGATTGCCTACGAGCTGCGGATGGCGGCCCTGGACGGGACGCTGCCGGACGACGCGATGGCCGACTGGGACAAGCCTGCCGCCGATGCCGCCACCCTGGAGCGGCTGTTCGAGCATTTTGAGGAGACACTGGTGGATCTCGGTTTTCTGCCCGCCAACGCACCCAAACAAATGATGACGCGGCTGCGGCGGCTGGTGCTGCGGGCGCGCCCGGACGAGGTGGAGGTCAACATCCTCCGCGGCATCCTGCGGTCGGCGCAGGTGGCGGCTGGTACCCGCAAGCTCGGGCAGGAGAATACTTGATATAAACAGTCGGCTTTTAGCATACTGCGTGGATTATGGTTCAGGGGCCTCCGGAGGCTCGCGCAGGAGTGGGCTATGCGATTGACAACCAAGGGGCGCTACGCGGTCACGGCGATGCTCGACCTGGCCCTCCATGGTGCTGGCGGACCGATCAGTCTGGCGGATATTTCGCGGCGACAGGCGATTTCACTCTCCTATCTGGAGCAGCTTTTCGCCAAGCTGCGCCGCTCCGGGCTGGTGAGCAGTGTGCGCGGACCGGGCGGCGGTTATCTGCTGGCAAGAGACTCAGATGCCATTCAGGTCGCCGAAATCATCGATGCGGTCAATGAAAGCGTTGATGCAACCGGCTGTGGTGGCATGGCCGATTGCCAGGATGGCGAGACCTGCCTTACGCACTATCTCTGGTGTGATCTGAGCAAACAGATTCACCGTTTTCTGAGTGGCATCACACTGGCCAGCCTGGTGGCGCGCCAGGAAGTTCAGGCCGTTTCGGCCCGGCAGACACTGCAGCAGGCCCGTCTGCAGGATGCCATCGAATGCGCAAGCGTCGACTGAGCCGGGGTAGCCGGCGGTTGGGCGGCTTGCTTTACCCGTTCAGGACAGATGATGGAACCCGTTTACCTTGATTACGCAGCCACCACGCCGGTCGACCCCCGGGTTGCCGAGCGCATGGCTGGCTGTCTTACGCTCGACGGCATTTTCGGCAACCCGGCGTCACGCTCCCACATCTACGGGTGGCGAGCGGAGGAGGCGGTCGAAGCGGCCCGTCGCGAAGTTGCCGATCTGATCAATGCCGACCCTCGGGAAATCGTCTGGACCAGCGGCGCCACCGAGGCAAACAATCTTGCACTCAAAGGCGTGGCGGAGGCCGCCGAGGCGCGCGGGCGCCATATCATCACGTCCTGCATCGAGCACAAAGCGGTGCTCGATCCCTGCCATTACCTGATGCAGCGCGGCTGGGAGGTCACCTGGCTGCAACCGGACAGCAGTGGTCTGATCCATCCCGAACAGGTAGCGGCAGCGCTGCGGCCTGATACGGTGCTGGTGTCGGTCATGCACGCCAACAACGAGCTGGGTACGGTCAACAATGTTGCCGCAATCGGCGCGTTGTGCCGGGCGCGTGAGGTGCTGTTCCATGTGGACGCGGCGCAGAGCGTTGGCAAGCTGCCGGTCGATGTCGGGGCGCTCCAGGTCGACCTGCTCTCGATTTCCGCTCACAAACTCTACGGCCCTAAGGGGGCAGGCGCGCTCTATGTGCGCCGCCGGCCTCCGGTAGCGCTGGCCCCGCAGATCCATGGTGGCGGACACGAGCGCGGCATGCGGTCAGGCACGCTGGCCACACATCAGCTGGTTGGCTTCGGCCAGGCCTGTGCGCTCGCGAACCTGGAACTGGCTGAAGAAGCAGAGCGTATCCTGAGGATTCGCAACATTTTTCTTGAGGAAGTCCTCGCGGATCCGGGCGCGCAGCTGAACGGCCATCCGAGCCAGCGGCTGCCGGGTATTGCGAATATCAGTTTCGCCGGGGTCGACGGCGAGGCGCTGCTGCTCTCATTGCGCGATGTGGCCGTGTCCACTGGCTCTGCCTGTACTTCCGCCAGTCTCGAGCCGTCGTATGTGCTCAAGGCGATCGGCGTATCCGACGAGCTGGCGCACGCCTCGATCCGGTTCTCGTTCGGGCGCTTCACGACGGAAGAGCAGGCGCGATTCGCTGCCGCGCGCGTCCAGGCTGCAGTGGCCGCGCTGCGCGGCTGAGAGCGCCAGCTCAGCTATTCGAGCGTTACTTTAAGTTAAAGCCAGAGAGTGTTGCTGACGTACCTTTTCGGCGGGAAAGCGCGTATAATTTGCGCCTTTCGCAAGGCTGCGCTCCCTGCGCTGCCTTCCTGCCGGCTTCACTGTCCGACCCTCTGGAGATTTTGCAATTATGGCTGTTGAGCAGACCCTGTCGATCATCAAACCTGACGCTGTGGCCCGTAATGTTATCGGTGAAATCTACAGTCGTTTCGAGAAAGCCGGTCTGCGCATTATCGCCGCCAGGATGCGACAGCTCAGCCGTGCCGAAGCGGAAGGCTTCTATGCCGAACATAAAGGCCGTCCCTTCTTCCCGGCGCTGGTCGATTTCATGACCTCGGGCCCCGTGATGGTGCAGGTGCTCGAAGGCGAGAACGCTATCGCGCTCAACCGGGAACTGATGGGTGCGACCAATCCGCGCGAAGCTGCACCGGGCACGATCCGCGCTGATTTTGCTGAATCCATTGATGCCAACGCGGTACACGGTTCCGACTCGCAGGCGTCGGCAGCGCGCGAAATCGCTTACTTCTTTGCTTCCAGCGAGCTCTGCCCCCGCGCCTGACTGATAATCCCGGAGACCTGAAAATGCAACCAGCCGCTTCCACGCCGCAGCCCGCCGAGGCGCAGGTCGCTGGCAGAGTCAATCTGCTGGGGATGTCGCGTGGCAAGCTGGAGCAATTCCTGGTCTCCATTGGCGAAAAGCCGTTCCGCGCCCAGCAGATCCTCAAGTGGATTCACCATGCTGGCGTCGACGACTTCGAGCAGATGACCAACCTCGGCAAAAACCTGCGAGCCCGCCTGCAGGAGATTGCCGAGGTGCGTCCGCCGGAGATCGTCAGTCAGAAGGACTCGGCTGACGGTACCCGTAAATGGGCGATCCGCGTCAGTGGCGGCGGGCTGGTTGAGACCGTCTTCATTCCCGATAATGGTCGCGGTACCCTCTGCGTATCGTCGCAGGTTGGCTGCAGTCTTGACTGCAGCTTCTGCTCGACGGGCAAGCAGGGCTTCCAGCGCGACCTGACGGCGGCTGAAATCATTGGCCAGGTATGGCTTGCCATCCGCTCTTTCGACGCGTTTACCGCCGGTAAGGACCGTGTCGTCACCAACGTGGTGATGATGGGCATGGGTGAACCACTGCTCAACTTCGACAATGTGGTTGATGCCATGAGCCTGATGATGGATGACTTCGGCTATGGCATTTCCAAGCGCCGGGTGACGCTCAGCACCTCGGGTGTGGTACCTGCGCTGGACCGGCTGGGTGACGTCAGCGATGTGTCGCTGGCGATCTCGCTGCATGCGCCGAACGATGCGCTGCGTAACGAGCTGGTGCCAATCAACCGCAAGTATCCGATCGCCGAGCTGCTGGCCGCATGCGAGCGCTACCTGGCCAGGCAGTCTGATCGCCACCGGGTGGTGACGGTCGAGTACACACTGATCGCAGATGTGAACGACAGGCTTGAGCATGCCCGTGAGCTGGCTCAACTTTTGAAAGATTTTCCTTGCAAAATCAATCTGATCCCGTTCAATCCTTTTCCGCTTTCTGATTGCCGGCGACCGTCGAAGAGTGCGATTTCCCGATTCTGGCAGGTGCTTACTGACGCTGGCTTTGTGGTCACGGTGCGAACTACGCGAGGAGAGGATATCGACGCTGCCTGTGGTCAGCTGGTCGGCCAGGTGGCAGACCGGACCCGGCGATCAGAGCGTTATCGGCGTGGTGATGGTGAGTTTGCCGAGGCAGAACCGGTACGTCTTCTATAATGAACGCGACCTGAGCGCGGAGAGTATCGGATGCTGAACAGATGGGGTCTGGCGGTGGCGATGGCAGTGCTGGTAGCACTGTCGGGCTGCGTGACCACCGAGAACAGCAGTTTTAACGATAAACGAGATCCTCAGCGGGCTCTCGCCTTTTCGCTGCAGGCTGCCCGCAGTTATATTGCCCAGCGGAACTGGGAGGATGCCCAGCGTCATCTACGTACGGCGCTCAGCATCGACGATCGCAATGCCGAGGTGCACGAGGCGCTGGCGCTGGTGTTCCAGAATACGGGCGAGTACGAACTCGCTGAACGGCATTTCCGCCGAGCCATCAGCCTGGACGGCAAGGCGGCGCGGCTGCGCAATAACTTCGCTGCGTTTCTGTATGCGCGTGGCAACTATCGCGAGGCTGAGACCCAGCTCGAGCGGGTCGTCGAAGATGTACTGTACGAGCGCCGCGATCGCGCGTTTCTCAATCTCGGCCTTGCCCGCATGCGGCTAGAGAAGTACGACGGCGCCCGCGAAGCCTTCGAGCGCGCGCTGATGATGGACAAACAGAATCTGCTCACGATTTTTCAGCTCGCTGAGGTTTATTATCAGCTCGGCGAATTCGAAAAAGCGCAGCAGTACTACACGCTGTACCGTGAGCGCGTCCCGCGGCAGTCAGCCGACGGCCTGTGGCTGGGGATACGCCTGGCGGACAAGTTTGGTGACGTGAATGCCCGGGCCAGCTATGCCCTGGCGCTGAGGAATCTCTATCCACAATCTGATGAATATCTGAAATACGTGAGCGTATATGGCGATGCAAAAAAGTGACGGCAGCGGACAGGAAGACCGCAGCCCATTGCTTGCAGCAGACCTGGGGCAGAGCCCGCGTCTTTCGCCGGGCCAGCTGCTGAAGCAGGCGCGCGAACAGCAGAACATATCCCGGGAGCAGCTGGGTGAGATCATCAACCTGCTGCAGTGTCAGCTGACTGCAATCGAAGAAGATCGCTACGATCGCCTGCCGGGCGATACCTTTACCATTGGTTATCTGCGCAACTATGCGCGCGCCGTCGGCCTTGATCCCGACAGCGTGGTTGAGGCGTTCTACGCCATGCGGCCCCAGGCCCGTCCCACCCAGGTCCGGGTGACCGGTGCAGTCGGTGCGGGCCCGCGTCGTCCGCTGACGCTTGATACGCCCGCCGCGCGCCGGCTGCCGTACTGGGGAATCGCCGCCACCGCGCTGGTGATCGCCGCCCTGTGGGGCTGGCAGCAGAGCCGGTCCACCGCCGAAGTCCTGCCGCTGACGGCCGATGTCGCCGGGGTCGACGTACCACTGCCCGGCGGTCTTGATACTGCGCTGCTGAGTGATGATAACGACCCGCTGGCACGGGTGGAACTGTTGTCGCAGCCGGCCCGGGCCGTCAGCGCTATCGCGAACACGCAGGACGGGCCGCTGCTCAGCCCGGCGGCACTGGTCGATGAGTCCGCGGAAGTGGAGCAGAGCGGGGAAGACCAGCTGAGCCTGCGGTTCGTCGCTGATTGCTGGGTCGAAGTGCGCGATCGTGACAACAAGGTGCTGGTCGCTGTGCTGAAGCGGGCCGACGACCGGCTCACCGTTGAGGGTCGCGGCCCGTTCAAGGTGCTGCTGGGCTTTGCCGAAGGCGTCGAGATGGCGTACAACGGCGAGCCGGTAGAGATCGGTACGCCATCAGGCAGCCGCTCGGCACGGCTGATCGTAGGCAATAGTTGACGCTGGCAGTCGACGCGCCGTTGTGGCGTCGCTCGACGCCGCGCGCGAGGACAGTATGAGATTTGAATCGCCCATTCAGCGACGCCGCTCTCGCCAGATCATGGTGGGCAACGTAGCGGTCGGTGGCGACGCACCGATTTCGGTGCAGACCATGACCAACACCGACACCTGCGATGTCGCCGCGACCGTGACACAGATCAGGCAGGTGGCAGAGGTGGGCGCCGACATCGTGCGCATCTCCGTACCCACGATGGAAGCGGCCGAAGCTTTTCGCCAGATTCGCGCGGCGGTCGACGTGCCGCTGGTCGCAGACATTCATTTCGATTACAAGATCGCCCTCAAAGTGGCCGAATACGGGGTCGACTGTCTGCGCATTAATCCCGGCAATATCGGCCGCGAGGATCGGGTTCGCGCAGTGGTCGACAGTGCCCGCGACCGCGGCATTCCGATCCGCATCGGGGTCAATGCCGGATCGCTGGAAAAAGAGCTGCAGCGCAAATATGGCGAACCGACACCGGATGCACTCGTTGAGTCGGCACTGCGCCATGTCGAAATTCTCGACCGCCTCGATTTCCACGATTTCAAGCTCAGCGTGAAGGCGTCCGACGTTTTCATGGCTGTGGCAGCCTATCGCAAGATTGCCGCACAGATCGAGCAGCCGCTGCATCTAGGCATCACTGAAGCGGGTGGACTGCGTGGTGGTACTGTCAAGTCGGCTGTCGGACTCGGGCTGCTGCTGATGGAGGGCATCGGCGACACCATCCGCGTGTCACTGGCGGCTGATCCGGTGGAAGAAGTCAAAGTGGGCTACGAGATCCTCAAAAGCCTGCGACTCCGGTCACGCGGCATCAACTTCATCGCCTGTCCCAGCTGCTCGCGGCAGAATTTCGATGTGGTTGGCACCATGAACGCGCTGGAAGCGCGTCTGGAAGATCTCAACGTACCGCTCGACGTGGCCGTCATCGGTTGCATCGTCAACGGTCCCGGCGAGGCCAGGGAAGCCGATATCGGATTGACTGGCGGATCGCCAAACAATCTCATTTATGTCGGTGGCGCGCCCGATCACAAGGTGACCAACGACGTGTTGCTGGATCATCTGGAGGCGCTGATCCGTCGCAAGGCTGAAGAAAAACAGCAGGCCGCTGCGGAAGTAATCGCTCGCGGCTGACTGGCGCAGCCGCTCGTGTCCGAGAACGCCTTTTCAGGCCCAGCAACGCCCTTTTAAGAACGGAACCATGGCAAAGATTCAGTCAATCCGGGGCATGAACGATATCCTGCCCCACGAAACCCCTTTGTGGCAGCACATTGAAGCCACTGCAGCGGCGCTGCTGACGAGCTACGGCTACCAGGAGATTCGCTTCCCGCTGGTCGAACAGACCGAGCTGTTCAGGCGTTCTATTGGCGAAGTTACCGATATCGTCGAGAAGGAGATGTACACCTTCGAAGATCGCAACGGTGACAGTCTGACGCTGCGACCAGAAGGCACGGCCTCCTGTGTGCGCGCCTGTGAACAGCATGGCCTGCTGTTCAATCAGGTTCAGCGGCTCTGGTATGTCGGCCCCATGTTCCGCCACGAGCGGCCCCAGAAAGGGCGACAGCGCCAGTTCCACCAGATCGGCGTAGAGACTTTCGGCATGGCCGGACCGGACATCGATGCCGAACTGATTCTGCTGTCGGCGCGGCTGTGGCGGCGCCTCGGCGTGGACCAGGCGGTTACCCTCGAGCTCAACAGCATCGGCTCGATCAGCGCCCGTCAGACCTACAAGGCCGCGCTGGTCGACTATCTCTCCGTGTATGTCGACCAGCTGGATGCAGACAGCCAGCGACGGCTGACGACCAATCCCCTGCGGATCCTCGACAGCAAGGACCCCAGTACCCAGCAGCTGCTGGCGGGGGCACCGCGCTTGTCCGAGTATCTCGACGATGAATCCCGCGCCCATTTTGCCGAGCTACGCGAGCGCCTCGACGCTGCCGGTCTGACCTATCGCATCAATGAGCGACTGGTGCGCGGCCTCGACTATTACGGCAAGACCGTCTTCGAGTGGACGACCGACCGGCTCGGGGCCCAGGGCACCGTCTGTGCCGGCGGGCGTTACGACGGCCTGGTGGAACAGCTGGGCGGGCGTCCGACGCCGGCGGTCGGCTTTGCCATGGGCATCGAGCGGCTCTGCCTGCTGGTCGAGGCATGCGGTACCCGGCCGGTCAGTGCGGCGACCGCTCCTCACGTATACATGGTGGCAGTCGGCGCGGCCGCCGAGCGCGCCGCGCAGCCTCTCAGCGAACAGTTGCGGGATGCGCTGCCCGCGCTGCGGCTGCTGGTCAACTGCGGCGGTGGTGCCTTCAAGGGGCAGTTCAAACGCGCCGATCGCAGTGGAGCCGCGCTGGCACTGATTCTCGGTGCCGATGAGGTCGCTGCCCGGCAGGTCGGGGTGAAATGGCTGCGCGACGACTCCCGGCCGCAGGAAACGGTAGAGTTTGAGCAGCTGGCAGCGTTTCTTGGCAGGGAATTGGCGCTTAACGCTTGAGTCGACGCGGCGCTCGGTCAAGAATGGCGCCCGGTGCAGGACCTGCTGATGTGAATCAGCCCGGATGAATGAGGTGGGTGTGGACGTTTATCGGACGGAAGAAGAACAGCTCGAGGCGGTGAAGCGGTGGCTGCGGACCAACGGCGTCGGCCTGGTGGTTGCGATCGGTCTGGCGCTGGCGCTCACGTTCGGCTGGCGTTACTGGAATGAGCGCCAGGAGATGCTGCGCGATCAGGGCGGCGCCCGTTATGAAGCGCTGCTGCAGGCTGTCGAGCAGGCCCGCCAGAGTGGCGACAGCGATGCGCGCACCACGGCGCAGACGCTGGCCATGCAGATGAAGAACGATTTTAAGGGCAACGCCTACGGTACTGTTGGCGCCCTGTTCGCGGCCGCGCTGGCGGTGGACGCAGGCGATCTCGACGCGGCTGCAGGCGAATTGCGCTGGATCCTCGAGCAGCGCAGCGATCCGGTGCTGGCGGCCCTCGCACGTTACCGGCTGGCGCGGGTAGTGCTGGCGCAGGGCGAGCCTGGCGAGGCGCTGGAGATTCTCGGCACTGGTGATCCGCAGGGTTACGCTGCCGTTTACGAGCAGCTGCGCGGCGATATCCTGCTGGCGCAGGGTAACCGCGATGGCGCCCGGGCTGCGTACGAGAAGGCACGCACCCTGTACCAGGAGACTGAAGCGTTGCCGGGCGATCCGCTGCTGGAACTGAAACTCCATGATCTCGGCGCCGGACGGAGTGCAGACGCATGAGCTATAGCGCGATGAGTCGCAGCAGGGCGCTGCGCTGGGTGCTGGTGGGCTTGCTGGCACTGCTGACCAGCGGCTGTGCCATGTTCGGCGATGATGACGATCCGCTGGCGCCGGCACCGCTGACCCGCGTCGATGCCGAGTACGACCTGCGGCGCGTGTGGAGCGCCGGTATCGGCAATGGTCAGGGCAAGCTCTACCATCGGCTGCGGCCGGCAGTGAGTGATGGACGAGTGGTGGCAGCCTCCAATAACGGTCGGGTTGCTGCTTTTGATCTGCAGACCGGCAAAACAGTCTGGCGCGCCAACCTCAAAGTTGAGCTGCATGGCGGCGTTGGGCTGGGCAATGGGCTGGCATTGGTCAGCTCGGCCGACGGCCAGATCCACGCGCTGGATGCAGCCACTGGCGAAGTGCGCTGGCGCGGCCGGGTCAACAGCGAAGTGCTGGCACCCCCGCAGGCGGCTGATGGCGTTGTTGTGGCACAGAGCTTCGATGGCCGTCTCACCGGCTTTGATGCCAGCACCGGCAACCGGCTCTGGAGCTATGCGGCTGGCGCACCGGTGCTGACCCTGCGGACCACCAGCACGCCGCTGATCCATGAAGGCGCTGTGCTTGCCGGGTTCGCCAACGGCAAGGTGGTGGCGGTCGACATCCGCACCGGCAAGGCGTACTGGGAGACCCGCGTGGCAACACCCACCGGCAGCTCCGAGATCGAACGCCTGGTTGATATCGCCGGCGAGATGCTGGTCGACGATAACGTGCTCTATGTTGTTGCGTATCAGGGGGACCTGACAGCGCTCGACCTGCGGTCCGGCCGGCGCCTGTGGGCGCAGCCGGCGTCGAGCCATGTCGGCCTGGGTGAAGGGTTCAACAACGTTTACGTTGCCACCGCTGAAGGGTCCGTGCTGGCCTTCCGGCAGGGCAGCGGCAGTCAGCGCTGGGAGCAGTCTGCGCTGGCGCGGCGCCAGCTCAGCGGCGCTGCTGCGCTGGGCAATGTCGTGGCAGTGGGTGATATGGAAGGTTACCTCCATCTGCTGTCGCAGTCGGATGGACGGATTGTTGGTCGCCGCAAGGTTGACGGGGATGGTATTCGCGTCGCTCCGGTGGTGGCGGGCGATCTGCTGATTGTATTCGGTAATGGCGGCAAGCTGGTCGCTTACCGCGTTGAGGCAAAATAGCTGCTCCGAGCGCCAGTATTGCTCGACAGCATAAGCGGCGGCCCGTGCAGGGCCGTTGGCGTTTATAGCGGCACGGCCGCTGAGGTTCACAATGGTTCCGGTTATTGCTCTGGTTGGTCGGCCCAACGTCGGCAAGTCGACCCTGTTCAATCGCATGACCCGGACGCAGGATGCGCTCGTCGCTAACTTTCCGGGGCTGACGCGGGATCGTCAGTATGGGGAGGCCACGCATGCCGGACGGCGGATGATTCTCATCGACACCGCCGGTATCACCGGCGAAGAGATCGGTATCGACGCCGCCATGGCACAGCAGTCGCTGCAGGCCGTGCAGGAAGCCGACGCTGTACTGTTCATGCTTGATGCGCGGGCCGGGCTCACTGGCGCCGATATGGAGCTGGCGCGGTCGTTACGGCAGCGCAACAAGCCCATTTTTGTGGTCGCCAACAAGATCGATGGTGCCGACCCTGATGCGGTGATGGCGGAGCTGTTCGAGCTCGGCGCCGACCGCATCTATCCGATTACCGCCACTCACGGGCGGGGTGTGAAGTCGCTGTTCGATGCGGTGCTGGGAGTTTTCCCCGCCGCTGAAGCGCCGCTCACCGAGGAGCAGGAAGCAGAGGAAACCGCTGAGCGCGGGATCAGGCTGGCCATTGTGGGGCGGCCAAATGTCGGTAAGTCCACCCTGGTCAACCGCATGCTGGGCGAGGAGCGGGTGGTGGTCTTTGATATGCCCGGCACCACCCGGGACAGCGTCTACATTCCTTATGAACGCGAAGGCCGGCGCTACACCATTATCGATACCGCCGGTGTGCGACGACGGCGCAACGTCAGCGAGGTGGTGGAGAAGTTTTCCATCGTCAAAACGCTGAAGGCGATCAGCGACGCCAACGTGGTCATTCTGGTGCTGGATGCCAGCGAAGGGCTGGTGGAGCAGGACCTCCATCTGCTCGGCCATGTCATCGAAGCCGGCCGGGCGGTGGTCGTGGCGGTAAACAAGTGGGATGGGCTCGACGCCGACCACAAACAGAACCTCAAAATTGATCTCGAACGGCGCCTGCAGTTTGTCGATTATGCGGAGGTTCACTTCATCTCTGCACTCCATGGCACCGGCGTCGGCCATCTCTACCAGTCGGTGCATGCGGCGTATGCTGCAGCCACCCAGAAACTGCAGACCCCGCGCCTGACGCGGATTCTGGAGGATGCGCTGCTGGCGCACGCGCCGCCCATGGTCAATGGTCGCCGGATCAAGCTGCGCTATGCCCACTCGGGGGGCATGAACCCGCCGCTCATCGTTATTCACGGCAATCAGACCGAGCGCGTGCCGGTCAGCTATCAGCGCTACCTGGAAAATGTTTTCCGGCGGGAGCTCAAGCTGGTGGGGACACCCGTTCGCATTGAGTTCCGGACCTCCGAAAACCCCTACGCGGGTAAACGCAATCCGCTCTCGCAGCGGCAGGTGCAGCGTAAACGGCGCCTGATGAAACATGTGAAAAAGAGTCGAAAAAAATAGGCGCTCATCACGACTCTGTAGCCCTGTCAGAACCGGTTCCCTCCGCCCCAGTCAAACGCGCAAGTCCGGCGTGCTGCCGGCCGTTTCGGGGAGGGGAGCATGAGCGACGAATTCGACCAGCAACAGGCGCGCCCGGCGCAGCATCAGGCACAGCAGCCAGGTCACGAGGGCGAGATGCAGCCGGAGCCCATTGTCATCCGCGACAGCTATCGCGGCAGTGACAAGCTCGGCGGCCAGGTGGCATTGATCTCGGGCGGCGACAGCGGCATAGGCCGTTCAGTGGCTGTGCACTTCGCTCGTGAGGGCGCCGATGTTGCCATCATCTACCTCAACGAGCACGAAGACGCCCAGGAGACGCGCCGGCTGGTCGAGGCCGAAGGGCGGCAGTGCCTGCTGCTGCAGGGCGACTGCGGTTCGCGTGCATTTTGTCAGCGCGCGGTTGAGGAGACGATTAAGCGGTTCAACAAACTGAACGTGCTGGTCAGTAACGCAGCTGAACAGCATATGGTGGACGGCGTCGACCAGATCAGCGAAGAACAGCTGCGGCGCACGTTCGAGACGAACTTCTTCGCCTACGTATTTCTCGTACAGGCGGCATTGCCACATCTCGGCGAAGGCGCGGCGATCATCGCCACCGGCTCAGTCACTTCGTTCCGCGGTCATGCCGGCCTGCCGGACTATGCCGCGACCAAGGGCGCCATTCAGGCATTTACATTTTCGCTCGCGCAGTCGCTGGCCGAGCGCAAGATCCGGGTCAATGGCATCGCACCTGGCCCGATCTGGACGCCTTTGATACCCGCCACTTTTCCCGCCGACAAGGTGAAGACTTTCGGGGATAACACCCTGCTGAAGCGCGCCGGTCAACCGGCCGAACTGGGACCGGCCTACGTTTTCCTCGCCTCCGAAGATGCTTCGTTTATCACTGGTGAGTTCATCCACATCAATGGCGGCAGCTTCATGGCGCCCTGAGCGGATGCAGAGTGGCTACTCAAGACGTACGACGACGGGTTCTGGCAGTCGCGCGATATAGATGGTGACAGCGGCGGCGATCAGCAACAGGAGGATGGTGAGCCACAGCCACGGCACCACCAGCAGGGCCGAGGGCAGAATGGTCAGCCACAGCACCACCACGATGCCGATTTTCGCCTTGCGGGGAATGCCTTTCCCGGACATGTAGAGACGCAGGTACGGACCCAGATAGCGGTGGTTGATCAGCCAGCTGTAAAAGCGGGGTGAACTGCGCGCGAAACAGGCAGCTGCCAGCAGCAGAAACGGGGTGGTGGGCAAGACCGGCAGGAAGATGCCGATTACGCCCAGGGTCACACTCAGCCATCCGATTACGATCAGCATCAGCCGCTCGGCGTGGCTGCGTTCCCGGGGCGAGCGAAAGCGTCTGGTCACGGCGTGCTTCAGGTCAGCAGGGAGCCTCTATTGAAACAGGGGCAGCAAAGGTGCCGCAACCACAGCACATGGTATGGCAGCCAGCGACTCCCGGATCGCTGGCTGCCAGTCTGATCCGCTCACTGCATGACGTAATGAGGCTGCTGAGTCGCCGTGGGATAGTCGCGTTGCCGCTTGGCACTTTTGACGTGGCGGGCAACCAGCTTGCCGTCGAATACATGACATTCGAAATCGACGAGATCACCCGTGTTGAGCCGGTCGATACCCCGCAGACTCTTGGCGTTGACATAGATATCCGGACCGGAGCCGTTCTCCAGAAAACCGTAACCTTTGGAAAAGTTGAACCATTTAACTGTTGTGCGCATAGAGGTATATAGCCTGTTCAAGTCAATGTGGTGGGGGGCAGTCAACAGTTAGAGAGCAGGGTGCGGCCAAAGTTCGACGGCTCAGCTTGATTCCTCAGGGCGAGAGGTGAAATAGCTTGCCACGGACGGCCTGCCGATATTCGCGTGGCGTCTGTTTCATCTGTTCGCGAAACAGGCGGCCAAAATAGGCCGGGTCGAGATAACCGACGGTGGCGGCAATTTCGCAGATCGAGAGGTTGGTCGTCCGCAGCAGTTCGCGAGCGCTTTCCAGACGGTGTTGCTGCAGCCACTGCTGCGGTGTCACACCGGTAGCCTGCCGGAAACGGCGGTTGAGCGAGCGCAGGCTGATGCCCAGACGTTCGGCCAGCTCCGGCATGCGCAGTTCGCCCCTGCTGGTTCGCAACAGCTCCTGGGCTTCGATGACCAGTTCGTCGCCGTGTGCATTGGCGCCAGTGGTTCGGTAGGCGTGACTTTCAAAGGAGCGCCGGCTTTCTGGCGAAAACTGGGCTTCCACCCGGCGTGCGATCTCGGCGCCGTAAAACTCGCCGATGAAGTGGATCATCAGATCTGCCACAGAGTTGACCGAACCGGCACAGTAGATGTTGTCTGCCTGAGTGATCAGGTGACGTCGCTTGAGCTGCACGGCGGGGTAACGCGCCGCAAACTGATCAAAATAGAACCAGTGCGTGGTCGCGGCAGCGCCATCAAGCAGGCCTGCCTCAGCCAGCAGCCAGGTGCCCGTGCCAGCAGCGCAGAGGATGGTGCGATGAGCCGCTTGCTGCTGCAGCCAGTCCAGCAGGGAGCGGTGACGCCGCAGGTGAACCAGCGGATCGCGCCACAGTGATGGCACGATCACCAGATCGGTGTCGCTGATGTCGTGCCAGCAGGCGTCCACCATCAGCGTCATGCCGCTCACCATGCGCACGGGCTGAGCGGTGGGCCCGGCCACGCAGCGTCGCAGCGAGGAGTGCTGTCGCAGGCTGACGCGCGTCAGCTGATCGGCGGCGCTCAGCATCTCCATCGGCAGCGACAGCGAAGAGGAGAGGGCACCGGGCAGCGCGAGAAGCGTGATATGCGGCATGGTAGCGAGTTCTCTGGCCAGAAAATCCGGGTAAATGGCTGGTTTGTCCAGTATAGGGGGGATCGGCCTAATTACAATGCAACAGCCTCTCTCCACTAGTTTGCAAGCGCAGGTGTCGCATGGCCCGGTTGCCCCTTATTGTCGGTTTCGGTGGCGTCAACGCCGCCGGTCGCAGCTCTTTTCATCACAGCTATCGCCGTCTGGTGATTGATGTCCTGAATGGTTCGCGGGTGGACAGCACCTACGCCAGTCTGGCAGCGCTGATGGGGTGCGCGGCGGACGCACGTGAACACATGCTGGCGCACACATTGATCCGCCGCATTGAACCGGAGTGGTTCGATGTGGATGCCGTTCCCAGCAATCGTCGCCTTGCGTTTGAAGAAAATGGCCAGCCAGCGACCTTTGTGACACGGGCCCGCCACCTCCCGGAAACGCTGCCCGCCAGCTGGCAGGTAACTCCACTGGCCGACGGTCAGGTGCGGGTCGAGGTGCGCGGCGATGCCGAGTGGCTGCTGCCAACCACCGAAACTTTCCCGGTGGGCGCAGCCGGTCAGCTGCCCAGCGGTTTCGCGCCGGGCGCACTCTATCCGTCGCGGCATCATCCGCGGGCGCTCGAGATGGCCATCTTTGCGGCATCGGATGCGCTCGGCTCGCTGGGCGTGGAGTGGGAGCAGATCTGTCAGCGCGTCGCGCCGGACCAGATCAGCTGCTATGCGGGCAGCGCACTGTCGCAACTCGACGAGAATGGCTTCGGCGGATTGCTGGGCAACCGGGCGCGTGGCAAGCGAGTTACCTCCAAACAGTTGCCGTTCGGCATGCCGGATATGACCGCCGATTTCGTCAACGCCTATGTGCTGGGCAACGTCGGCAGCACTGGCGGTAACGCCGGTGCCTGCGCCTCGTTCCTCTACAGCCTGCGCGCTGCGGTGGATGACATTCGCTGCGGCCGGGCCCGGGTGGCGGTGGTCGGTGGCTCCGAAGCGCCGGTGGTACCGGAGGTGATGGAAGGGTTCGCTGCCATGGGCGCGCTCTGCACCGACAAGGACCTGTTGCAACTGGATGCCCATCTCGGGGTGACGCAACCTGACTACCGCCGCGCCTGCCGGCCGTTCAGCACCAACGCTGGCTTCACCATTGCGGAAGCGGCCCACTATATCGTGCTGATGGATGACGAACTGGCGCTCGAACTCGGCATGACGATTTACGGCGCGGCGCTCGATGTCTTCATCAATGCTGATGGTTACAAGAAGTCGATCTCGTCGCCGGGTGTTGGTAACTACCTGACGGTGGCAAAAGCCGTGGCGGCGGCGCGCGCGTTGCTGGGCGATGAGTCCGTGCAGCGGCGCTCTTATGTTCACGCGCACGGTACCGGCACGCCGCAGAACCGCCTCACCGAATCTCACATTCTGAGTGAGACCGCGGCGCTGTTCGGCATCGAGGCATGGCCGGTTGCCGCCATCAAGGCCTATCTGGGGCACAGCATGGGCGTCGCCCCTGCCGATCAGCTGGTGACGACGCTGGGCAGCTGGGCGGACGGCATCATTCCGGGCATCACGACGATCGATCATATCGCGGAGGATGTGCACCGCGACCACCTGCTGATCAGCACGAAGCATATCGAGGTTGGCAGCGAGGGCATGGACAGCGCCATCCTCAACGCCAAGGGTTTCGGCGGTAACAATGCATCGGCAACCGTTCTCGCTCCCCACATCGTTCAGCGCATGCTGGCCCGGCACCATGGCAGTCGCGCGATGACAGCGTGGCAGCAGCGCAATGAGGCAGTTGCTGCCGCAGCGGCCGCCTACGATGCGGCAGCGTCGGCGGGCGAGTGGCGCATCATTTACCGCTTCGACCACAACGTCATGGGGGGGGGAGATATCGATCTGAGCCGTTCCGGCATCTCCGTGCCCGGGTTTGGCCAGCCGATCGACCTGGAGGCTGATTCGCCCTATCGCGACTGGCTCTGACAGACCTCCTGATAGCTGAGTTAAGGACGCTTTAGTCGCCGCAGGATGGCGCCGCTGAACCGATGGCCAGAACCGTTTTCCGAACGCCGCTGATCACACCGCTGCTGAGAGGGCTGGCTCGCCTGCTGCTGGCGCTCTCTGGCTGGCGCGTGGTGGGCGAAATTCCGCGCTTGCAGCGCTTCGTCCTGATCGGCGCGCCGCACACCAGTAACTGGGATTTCATCCTGATGCTGCTGGCCATTCTGACGGCGCGGCTGGATGTGCACTGGATGGGCAAGGACAGCCTGTTTCCGGCGCCAGTTGGCGGCCTGATGCGCTGGCTGGGCGGAATCCCCATCGATCGCAGCAAGCCGAGCGGTGTGGTCGCGCAGATGGTCGAGCGGTATGCGGAGACCGACGCGCTGATTGTCCTGATTCCCCCGGAGGGTACCCGCTCGCGAGTGGAGCGCTGGAAAACCGGCTTTTATCACATCGCTGCCGGTGCCGAGGTGCCCATTGTGCTGGGTTACATCGATGCCAGCCGCAAGGAGCTTGGCTTCGGTCCTGCTTACCAGCCGAGCGGCGATATCGAGCGCGATCTGCCGGAAATCCAGCACTTTTATCACGACAAGCGCGGACTCCGGCGCTGAACAGCAGCCCTGTCCGCCCACGGGTTCAGAGACACTCGAACGTATAATAAAGCCAGTAGTCGGATTCAACCGGCTCGGAACGCTCGGTCAGCTTACGCCAGCCTTGCGGACACTGTTCGGCCATTTGCCGATGCATCGCTTCGATCACGTAAAACGCGGAGTAGGGCGTACTGGCACTGCGTGTCAACGTGTAGCGTTCCCGGATCTCGAACCGTTGCCCTGGCACGGCATCTGGTTTGCGCTCCGGCTTGGCGCTGACACTCGCCATCGGCACTGGAGCGTAGGTCACGTCGCTGTCGGCGGCTTCATACACCTTGATCGGCTCCTGCAGGTGCCCCGCCTGCAGTTCGTCGTTGTCGCCGCGCCAGATTTTCACCGCCTCTTTTTTGTCCCGATGAAATGCGTGGAAGTTGAGCGAGTCAGCCTGGTCGACATCCATCTCTGCTGCCGCCGGCAGTGCCATTGCCAACATCAGAATGGCGCCGAGGCAACGGGCCAGGCGGTTCACGCTTGCGCATGCGGGCATGTCATCCAATCTCCATCAAATTGTCATGTTCGGGCAGCGAGGGTAAAAAAGGGGGCTGTACGCCCCCTCCAGACCCCTGTGTCTGTAATCAGAACTTCAGCTCATAACCGATGGCAAAGGTGCTGTCATCGGTGGAGGTGCTGTTGAAAGCGATGTCGTAGTCGCCTTCCGCTTCGAGGTTCGCGTAATAAGCGAATACCTTGGCGTTCTTGCCGAGCTTGTAGTCGAGACCGACCGCATACAGTGTCGCCTCGGCATCGCCCCAGCCGGCGACCAGCGGGGTGGATTCAGAGTAGCCGTACTGTGCTTTCAGCGACCACTTGTCGTTCATTTTCCAGACGCCGCTCAGCAGGTAAGCATCCTGTTCTTCGAAGCTGCCGCCGAACTGTTTGAGCGGATCGGAGATATCCTTCAGCGCTGCTGCATCGCTGCCGTGCTCGGCAGTCTGGTACATCCCGCCGATGGTGAAAGCGCCCAGATTGAAGTCGGCAACGACGCGGGTAGCGTCATAAGTGTCGACGTCTTTGTCATGGGCCAGTGCCAGGTAGACCAGGTCATTGGAGTAGGTGATGGCCGCCGACACTGCATCGGCAATGCCGTCGTTCTCAACCTTCTGACCGGCAGCATCAACCGTCTCTTCGCCGGGCATGAACGCGACCGTCGCACCAAAGCCACCTATGGATGGGGTGCTGTACATGACGATATTGGACTGACGGTTCTCGCCTACCATGATGTTTTTGATGTCAGCGATGGCAAGATCGTTGAAGCGGTCCACGTCGCCCTGAGCCAGCTTGAGCGGGGTGTCGTGCTTACCGGCAATCAGCGTCCCGAAGTTGCCCTGGAAGCCGCCGTAGATATTGCGCTGGGAGAAAGTGTCGTCGTCGCCATCGACCGTCACTTCATACTCCAGCTTGTAAATGGCCTTCAGGTTATCAGTGATATCGAAGTCGCCCTTGATACCGATACGCGAGGCGTTGCTTTCCAGTTCCCAGTTGTCTGCGTGGTCGAACTTCACACCGTTGCCGTTGACACGCTCGAGGTCGAACTTATGCAGCGTCACGTTGACCTTGCCGTAGACAGTCGGGGCGGCTGCCACTGCGGGGCCCGCGATGCCTGCGGTCAAGCCTGCAACCAGCAGCGGAAGCAATTTGTGTTTCATCCAATATCTCCCATGGTTTCGATCTTCTCGGGCGGGCTCATGCCCTTGCCTGCGAGGTGAAGCGGGCGAATCGAGCGAAAGGTCAAAGCGCGATGCCTGCGTAAGTAAGGCTCTCCCTTACTCGGCCGCTATTCTGGCGAGCGGTTGTTGCAGAACTGTGACAGCGGAAGGCTGCGACACCGTCAGACTGGTACCGG
>JAJUJZ010000189.1 GCA_029265075.1 Gammaproteobacteria bacterium
CCAGCAGCAGCACCACGGTGGCGAGCACTTTTTCTCGCGTAAATCCGGGTGCGGCGAGCTGCGCTTCAAGCTGTCTGCGTAATTTTGGCAGCGCCTTGCCGAAGGCCTGCAGGCGGGCATATTTGTCGGCATCGCGCACCTAGTGCCAGCGCGGATGGTAGCGATACTGCTTGCGTCCGCGTGCATCGCGCCCGGTGGCCTGCAGGTGACCGCGCGGATCGGGGCGGATCCAGACATCGGTATAGGCCGGCGGCACCGCCAGCCCATTGAGTCGTTTGATCTCTTCAGCGGCGGTGATGCGCTGACCGTCGGGCGCAAAGTAGTGGAAGCCACCTCGCACCTTGCGCCGGCTGACGCCGGGCAGCGAGTCATCGACGTAGCGCAGGTCACGAGGCAGCTCAGGTGTCGACGCAGAGTCGGGCATGGCACAAAGGGCTTCCAGCCGAAGTTGTTAAGCTCTGACCGCAGCGCTTTGGGGTTGTGCCGGCCAGCCCCCAATGGTCACGCCAGCGCGTGTTCCAGTTCCGGCGTTCACATCTGACTGAACTCGTTAAACGGACGCATGCAGTTGCAGATAGATCTGCTGGCTGATGTAAGGGTTGGGGAAGCGCCGGAAATGGCGGTTGAGCAGCGCGACTGGCGCGCTCAGTGGCACGGTGCCGTCGTGATAGCCCATGATCAGCTGGCTTAACTCCTGCTTTTCTTCCCGCCCAAGATCGCGCTTCAGGTACCCAGCCAGATGTTGCAGCACATTGGTATGCGAGCCCCGCGTTGCCGGCTGAGCGAGGCCGTCCATCAGCGCCTGGAAATAGCGAGGCGCAAACTGTTGAGGTGGCAGGGCGGCGTGCTCGGCCAGCAGATTGCTGGCGCGCAACCCTTGAATTACGCGCCTGGCATCCCCATTTATTTTCGTGTTCGAACTTTCGATCACCGCGATTTTGCGGCTCTTGTCGATATTCATTGCGAACGATTTCTCATCAGCTGCGCGCTGTCCAAGCGGTCTCAGCCATCTGATGATCGCACGCCGTTGCGATCCCATGCCCCTGAAAAGCATAAATTTTTTTATGTAGTAGACTCAGAGGTGTCCTTTGGTTGTGAGTTTGGTTTGGGCAAGTTGCTGCGCGCGGCCAGACCGAGGTGTTGCTTATCAGTAGTGTGTGTAGAAGTGAGGAGCTGCGTGTGAGTGCGGATATTGTTCGTCGGGGGCGTGCGGTAGTAGTCATAGCGTTCGTTGTCGCGATCGTACTGAGCGCGTTGTATGCATGGTATTTGGCAGGAAGCAACAATAACGGGCAGGCAGAGCTGCCTCCGGCAACGATGGAAGCGCCGGGTAGTGGCGGGCCGCAGACAGAGCGACCCTGAGCAGAAGAATAATCTGGCCGGAATCATCGATTCCCATCCATGGCAGAAGGCGAGTCCTTGAAACTGGATCAAAGCGATCTTAAGCGCGCGGTCATGCAAGGCATCATCACGCCGGCACAGGCTGAACAGCTGTGGGAGATGGTGCGTCAGCGCAGTGGGGGCCGTCCGCGCTTCGATACGGCGCACGTCGCATGGTATTTCGGCGCGCTGATCATTATCGGGGCGATGGGCTGGTTCATGACCGAAGCGTTCGCATCCTACGGTGGGAGCGGGCTGCTGATCGTGGCGACGGTTTACGGCATCGCCTTCTGGCTCACAGGCAAAACGCTGTGGACACAGCCGCTGTTGCGTATCCCCGGCGGACTGCTGGTGACCTGCGCCGTCTGCATGGTGCCGCTGGCCGTATACGGCCTGCAACGGATGACTGGCTGGTGGCCGGACGGGGCGACGGCAAGCTATCGCGGTCTGCATCGCTGGATGCGCGCGGAAGGGTTGTGGCTGGAGCTGGCGACCATCGCCGCCGGCCTGCTGGCGCTGCGTTGCGTGCGGTTCCCGTTCCTGGTGGCACCGGTAGCGGTTGCGCTCTGGTATCTCTCCATGGATCTGGTGGCCCTGCTGGCGCCCGACGGACCCGTGCGCTGGGAGCTGCGGCCATGGGTCTCGTTCTGGTGGGGACTGGCGATGCTGATGGTTGCGTGGCTGGTCGACCGGCGCACAGAGCGGGACTATGCGTTCTGGCTCTACCTGTTCGGCATGGTGGCATTTTGGGGCGGTCTGACGTTTCTGGAAAGCAATACGCAGCTGAGCGCCTTTGTCTATTTTGTGATCAACCTGATGCTGGTGGCGCTCTCAGTGGTACTGCAGCGCCGGGTATTCATCGTATTCGGCATTGTGGGCGTTTTTGGCTATCTGGCCTGGCTCGCTCACGAGGTGTTCGCCGATTCACTGCTGTTCCCGGTAGTGCTGACGCTGGCGGGGGTAGTCATTATCTATGCGGGCGTGCAGTGGCAGCGCCATGAGGCTGCGATTGCAGCCACGTTCGAACGGCGCTTTCCGCAGCTGGTCGCTGCGCTGGTTCCGCCGCGACGGCGGACAGGCGCCTGACACCCTGTCAGCGCTGAAAGGGGCTTAGTCCCGATCGAGTATCTGCAGACGTTTTATCCGGGACAGACCGGGCTGATTCCGCCCGCGCTGACGAC
>JAJUJZ010000209.1 GCA_029265075.1 Gammaproteobacteria bacterium
GACCACTGGCGACGTTGCCTGCGCGGCGATGGCGATGTCGATCTGCGCGGCGCCACAGTGCTCTCCGAGCACTTTTATCTCTGGTCGACAGGCGGCGTTACCTCGCGCCTGACCGCTTTTTTGGGCAGCCGCATGAGCCGTGGCCGGGTCGAGAGTGTGCCGCGGCCGGAGCGCCATCCGCTGTTTCGCCACCCCGATTTCCACGGCAATGTCTACCGGCTGGTCGATCTGGTACTGGATGTGCCGTCACTGATCCGCACGCTGGCCGCCAATTGCCCCAACCGCATCTTCGCCTATGACGCGGCGTCGCTGGTGTTCGAGCGCGACGCCGCCGGCCAGCTGTCCGCGCTGCGCCTGCGAAGCGGCGATCGCGCGCTGAAGATCGCTGCTCAGCGCGTGGTCCTGAGCGCCGGCGCCGGCAACGAGGCGCTGCTGCAACGGCTGGGAGTGAGCGGGCCGGCCATGCAGCGGCGGCCACTGCAGCAGGTGCTGGTCAAACATGACTACCCGCATCCACTCTACGCTCACTGCACCGGCAGCAACCCGTCACCGCGGCTGACCATCTCGACGCACGCTACGGATGATGGTCGGTGGGTCTGGTATCTGGGGGGCGATCTTGCCACTAATGGTGTCGGTCTGGCGCCGGAGGCGCTGATCGAGCGGGCCCGGGCCGAGCTCAATGAGCTGCTGCCATGGGCCGAGCTGGGCCATACCGAATGGGCTACCGTCCGCCTTGATCGCGCCGAGCCGCGGCAGCGCGGACTGGTCAAGCCGGACAAAGCCTTCGCGGAGCCGGCGCCTGGCTGCGCCAATGTAATCACTGCCTGGCCGACCAAACTGACGCTGGCGCCTGATATGGCGGATGAGGTCCAGAAGCAGCTGCCGCCACCTGATCCGGCACGCGCCAACACGCTGCCGCTCGAGGTGATCAGCAGCCTGCCTCAGCCACCATTTGCACAACCTTGCTGGGAGACTCTGTTTTGACTCTGCCGCGCCGCCCGCTGGGCACTACGGGTATTGAAGTGAGCGTACTGGGTCTCGGCACCGTCAAGCTGGGCCGCGATCAGGGCGTGAAGTACCCCGCCGGCTTCAAGATCCCCGATGACCGCGCTGCCAGTGCGCTGATCGCACAAGCCACCGAGCTTGGCATCAACCTGATCGACACAGCGCCGGCCTATGGCACCAGCGAGGAGCGGCTCGGCAGGCTGCTGGCGGGCCAGCGTGAGCGCTGGGTCATCTGCTCCAAGGTGGGTGAGGAGTTTGTCGACGGCCAGTCACGCTTCGACTTTTCCGCCGCCCATACGCGGCGCAGCGTTGAACGCAGCCTGCGACGGCTGCGCACCGATTTTCTCGATATCGTGCTGGTACACTCCGACGGCAATGATCTGGCGGTGATCGACGATAGCGGCGCGCTGGAAGCACTGACCCGGCTTCGCGAAGAGGGCCTGGTGCGCGCCATCGGTGTTTCCACCAAGACCGTCGAGGGCGGCCTGCGCGCCGCAGCGCTCAGCGACTGCGTGATGGTCACCTACCACCTCGGCTATGAGGCCGAGCGGCCAGTGCTCGATTACTGCGCCGCCAATGCCAAGGGTGTCCTCATCAAGAAAGCGCTGGCGTCGGGCCACCTGGCCGTGACCGGCCAGGATCCCGTGCACGCCAGTCTGGAGCTGGTGCTCGGCCATCCCGGTGTCAGC
>JAJUJZ010000177.1 GCA_029265075.1 Gammaproteobacteria bacterium
GAAAACCGCGGTTTCACCAATGTAGTTGAACCACAGGAGTGGCAGGACACGTGGCTGTTCTCGGTCGGCGCCTCGGTACAACTCTCGCCAACCTGGATGCTGCGCGCCGGCATCGGCACCGATGAAACACCGACCCGCGATGAGCACCGCAGTGTGCGCGTGCCGAACGGCGACCGTTTGCTGCTGGGCCTGGGTGCAAGCTGGACGCCCAGCGACGAGATGAGCGCTGACCTGGGTTACATGTTCATCAAGGAAGAAGAAGTAAACGTTGGCCGCGGCACCGCCTACCAGGCTGACTTCCAGACGGACATCCACATTGTCGCCCTGCAGGTGAACTACCGTTTCTGAAGCGTATTTTGCTCCGATTGCAACGCGTGTTACTTTTGATCGCGCCTGAAGGGGGTGGCTCCGGCCGCCCTCTGTCGTAGTTCGCTGTCAAAACCATCGGAGACTAATAATGCGATTCAAGGAAAAGGTGGCGGTTGTACTGGGAGGTAACAGCGGTATCGGACTGGCATCTGCCAAAGCGTTTGCAGAAGAAGGCGCCCGCGTCGTCATCACCGGCCGCAACCCCGCAACACTGCAGCAGGCGGCAGCAGCCATTGATGGCGATGTACTGGCGCTGCAGAGCGATATTTCTGATCTGGACGCGCACACCGCTCTGATCGATGAAATCCGCACAAAGCACGACCGCATCGACGTGCTGTTTGTGAATGCAGGCGTCGGCGCGTTCATTCCTTTTGAAGAAGTCACGCCGGAAAACTACGACGAAATCTTCGCCATCAATATGCGCGGCCCCTATTTCGCCATTCAGAAGGCACTGCCGCTGATGGGCGAAGGCGGCGCTATCGTGCTCTGCTCCTCGATCGGCCACTGCGCAGGACTGCCTGGTAACAGCGTCTACGCTGCCTCGAAAGCCGGCATGCGGTCACTGGCCCGCAACCTGGGCGCAGAACTCGTCGGCCGTGGCATCCGCGTCAACTGCGTCAGCCCCGGCCCGACTGACACGCCGATCATCACGCGCTCCAAAGTCGACGATATCGAAGCGATGAAAGCGCAGATGCGTTCAGTGGTACCGATGAAACGCATGGGAGAGCCGGAAGAGATTGCACGGGCGGTGCTGTTTCTTGCCTCCAGCGATGCTTCGTTCATCACCGGCATCGATCTGCTTGTCGATGGCGGGCTGATCAGCTTCTGATCACTGGCCGGCTGGGGTAGCAGCCTCCGGCTCTGCCTCATCACCTGCGGCGCCATATAGCTGCAGCAGGTCGAAGGTGATCGCCGATTCCAGCCGCCCTGCTTCCCGCGCCGGACAGAACAGCTTGACCCGGGTGATGTAGTTGCCGGTATCGGTGGTCGCATAACGTACCTTGACCAGCTCCGGATCCAGCATCAGCCCGGTACGGCGCACCAGTCGCGCCCGCTCCCGCTCAGCTGCTTCGCGCAGCGGCTCGAAATGCCTGGCAACGATCTCCTGCACCCGGGGCTGCACGCTGAGCCAGTGCGGCTGTGGCTCGGTCACCACAGAGAAGCTGTGCATGATGTATGCGCGCGTCAGGCTGTGGTTGCGGACCGGGGTAGTGAGCAGCAGGCTGTTCGGAAAGATGATCTCCTGCCCCGTCAGCCGGCCGTGCGCATCAAGCTCGTGCAACGTGGTTGAGAAGATGTTGTGATCGGTCACCTCGCCGGCGATACCACCCACCTCGATCCAGTCGCCCAGATTGAAGGCTCGTGACGAAGCGCGCATAAACGACCCCGAAAAACAGAGAATCAGCTCTTTGGTCGCGATCACGATGGCCACCGCGATCGCCGTGACTGACAGGGCAAAGGTGCGCAGCTGCGGTGCCCAGAGCAGACTCATGCCGATAATCAGCAGCAGCCAGTAGGTATTGCGCACTGTCCGCATCCAGCGCCGTTGCAGCTGCGGCTGATCTTCGGCCTTGCTCCTCACCAGACGCAGCGCCAGGTAGCGCGCCACCGACAGAATCAGGATGAATATGACCGTACCGCCAAGATCAGAAAACGGCAGGCTGGTGAGATAGGGGTATAAATCAGGCATCGTGTCTCGCTTGGATCAGAACGGAGCTATGGATCAGAGCCGCGGGCCCGGCGATCATCCGGCAGCGCGGCTCAGAACGGAAGTATAAGCAGCAAATATTTGCCGCGGTGCTGACAAGTCGACACTGTTCCGCTGATGGTTTTTTCAGAACTCTGTGGAAAACCAGTGTTCGCCCTGGCATCGGGAACCAAAAGCCAAGATTGCGTTGACGGTTCGGGAGGCGATGAGTATCATGCGCACCTCCTGTATTCGGGGCGTCCTGAAGACCTTCGGGGTATAGCGCAGTCCGGTAGCGCGCCTGCTTTGGGAGCAGGATGTCGGGGGTTCAAATCCCTCTACCCCGACCATATCTGGTCGGTGTTCCCAGTGAGTGGCAGCAGCCGAACTGGTGAGCCCAAAGGTGGATGACTGGAGTGGTTACTTGCGCCCATAGCTCAGCTGGATAGAGCAACGGCCTTCTAAGCCGTGGGTCGCAGGTTCGAATCCTGCTGGGCGCGCCATATCGAATACGGGAACCGCATCGAGATAGGTTAAGATGCACACTCTGTGGTGGCCGTAGCTCAGTTGGTAGAGCACAGGATTGTGATTCCTGTGGTCGCGGGTTCGATCCCCGTCGGCCACCCCACAAATTCAAGAGATTACGGGCGACATCAGGTCGCCCGTTTCTTTTTGGGGCCGGGTTAAGAAAACTGGCCGCACAACTGACGCCCCAACCTCCGTTCGGTGCATTCCGCGCTTAAGATTTCCAGCACTTTCTTTCCCCGCCGTGGAATGCAAGACTTTACCCACGGTCCAGACAAGCAATACCAGCGGATCGAACACCTCAGGGAGTGAAGCATGTCGGTAGAGCTACAAGGTCTGCTCGGGGGCGTCGCCCTCGCCTTTCTCATGTACCTCGGTGTGCAGATCCTGCTGCGCCTGGTTTAACTCTTCCGCAAGCGCCTGCC
>JAJUJZ010000176.1 GCA_029265075.1 Gammaproteobacteria bacterium
AGCACCGAGAGCTCTTCACCCTGCACCATCACCGTGCCCGCGGTCGGCGTATCGAGTCCTCCCAGCAGATTGAGCAGCGTTGATTTGCCCGAGCCCGAGCTGCCGATAATGGCAACGCGCTCACCCCGCTCGATCCGCAGGACGATCCCGTCCAGCACCGTGAGCGTGGCTGGCCCCTGCCGATAGCTCTTGGTCAGACCCTGACAGGCCAGCACCGCGGTGGTGTCACTGCTCACGCAAAACTCCTTTCAGGCTCGTCACTCATAGCGCAGCGCTTCTGCCGGCTCCACCTGCGCGGCCCGCCGGGCAGGATAGAGCGCCGCCAGCAGGCTCAGCAGCCACGCCACCAGGCACACCGCCAGCACATCCCCCACCCGTACATCGGAGGGAATGCTGCTGATGAAATAAACTTCTGGATTGAACACATGGACACCCAGGGCCCGCTCCACTGCGGCAGTGATGTCACCGACATGGAACGCGACCGGTAAGCCGATCAGTGCACCCATCAGGACTCCCGCCAGTCCGATGGCCGCGCCCTGGGTCAGAAAAATCAGCATGATTGAGCGCGGGCTGGCGCCCATGGTACGCAGCACAGCGATATCGCTTCGCTTATCGTTGACCATCATGGTGAGAATGGAAACAACGTTGAAGGCGGCGATGGCCACGATCACGAACAGCAGCAGACCGATCATCCGCTTCTCCATCTTCACCGCCTGGAACAGACTGCCCTGGGTGGCACTCCAGTCGCGCGCTACCAGCTCGCTGTCCGTGGTGGCCTCCAGCTGCGGCATCAGGTCGGCGAGAATGGTGCGCGCCTTAAACAGATCGTCGACCGCTACCCGCACACCGCTGACGCTGTCGCCAAGCTGAAACAGTCGCTGCGCATCCTGCAGATTGATGAAGACCGTACTGCCGTCGAGGGTCGAACCGCTCTGGAAGATGGCTACCACGGTAAAGCGCTTCTGGCGCGGAAACAGTCCCATCGGCGTCACCGTCACCTTCGGCAGCATCAGATCGACAGTGCCGCCCACGGTGAGGCCCAGCTGACGTGCCAGGATGTCGCCCACCACGATGCCGAAGCCCCCCTCCTGCAGCCGGTCATAGTCGCCGGCGACCACATGGCGACTGATGTCCGAGACGCCGCGCTCGAGGCGTGGGTCGATGCCCCAGAGCTGAGCCCCGCTGACGTAGCCATATTTGCCGAGCAGCGCATTACCGCCCACATAGGGCGCAGCGGCTTTGACTGCGGGATGACCAGCAACGGCATCAGCCAGCTGTGGCCACTCCTGGAGCGCCCCGCTGCGCGCTTCAACAAAACCGTGCGGAATCAGGGCGAGAATGCGATTGCGCAGCTCGCGCTCGAAGCCGTTCATCACCGACATCACGACGATCAGCGCCGCGACGCCAAGCACTGTGCCCAGCAGCGAGATGAGCGAAATGAATGAAATGAACTGATCGTCGCGTCGCGTCCGGGTGTAACGCCACCCGATGAAGCCGGCCAGCGGCTGGAACATCGTCTCTTCCTTCTGAGCCCGCAGCTCACAGCAGCGCCAGTCGCGCCGGACCGGGTACCATTGTGAGCAGCGCGACGGCTGTACTAGAGTTACCACGTGCCGCAAATCGCCAGGCTGCGAGGGACTCACCAGCCTGCTACAGGAGCCACCGACTTGAACAGGGATCCCGTGATCGAAACAGCCGGAGAGCGGCGCGAATTCTTTCGTGTCGAAGATAACGTGCTGCTGAGCTGGCGCAAGGTTGCTCCCGATGAGCGCGGCAAGGCGCCTGAAGAGCACTTCGGCAACAGCGAGCTGTTCCGGCTGATGCGCGAGCTGCGCGGAATCGACGCGGAGCATAGCAGTTTCCTGCGCACCCTGACAGAACGCAACCGTGAGCTGAGCAGCTATCTCAAGAGCATCAATCGCAAGCTCGAGCTGATTGCCCACACACTCGTGGCACTGCATCAGCCGGCCGGTACCCGTCAGCCCGAGCCGGTATCGATGAGCGAGATCGGCATCGCCTTTGAACCGGCCGATCCGCCGGCCGTGGGGTCGCTGCTGGCGCTGGAGATTACCCTGCTGCCGCAGCATGCCGCCATCGCTACCTACGGCGAAGTCGTTGCCAACCGCACGGACAAGCCGGAGCGCACCGTGGTCAACTTTATCGACCTGCGCGAAGGTGACCGGCAAACCCTGGCGCGCCACCTGCTGCAGGTTCAGATCGCTGCGCGGCGGCGCCGAGACTAATTTTCTGCTGGAGAACACTCCATGTTGCTGATCCTTACACCCGAAACCCGGCCCGGTGACGAGGCTTATCAGAGCACCATGAGCTATCTGAAGGAGCTCAAGGGTGTCACCGTGCGGCCGCATGAAGTGCAGGGCCAGAGTCAGCTGCTGACCGAGCTCTACCTGATTGGCGACACCAAGAGCCTCGACCTGGCCGAAATGGAGGCTTTACCCGCGGTCGAGCGCGCCATTCGCATCTCGGAGGAATACCGGGTACTGGGTCGTCATCGCGATGCCAACCGTGTCAGCGGCTTCACCTATCAGGGACTGCGTTTCGATCAGGACAGCCTGCATGTTTTTGCCGGCCTCTGTGCTGTCGACAACCCCACCAACGTGGAGGCCATGCTGCAGGCGCTGCAGGCCAATGGCCAGGCCTGTACCCGCATGGGCGCTTACAAACCGCGTACCAACCCATACGCGTTCCAGGGGCACGGCGCCGGCTGTCTCCCTTATGTCTTCGAGCTGGCCGGCAAATATGGCATCCGCGTCATTGCGATGGAGGTGACCCACGAGCGCCACATTGAAGAGATTGACCGGTGTCTGGAAGCCTGTGGCCGCCCGACCGGCGTGATGCTGCAGATCGGCACCCGCAATACCCAGAACTTCGAGCTTCTGAAAGCGATCGGCCGGCAGAACACTTACCCTGCCCTGCTCAAGCGCGGTTTCGGTATCACGCTCAATGAATCGCTCAACGCCGCCGAGTATCTCGCCAGCGAAGGGAATGACCGGGTGATTTTCTGTCTGCGTGGCATGAAGAGCGACTTCGGCGCGCC
>JAJUJZ010000084.1 GCA_029265075.1 Gammaproteobacteria bacterium
GCCTTGTCGGCTGCCTGCTGGCCCCGGTCACCGCTCTGGCGGAGGTGCCCGATACCGTCGCCGAAATGCGGCGCCTTATGCTGGATGCGAGAATCAACGCACTGACCTTCAGCAGTATGGATCGTCTCTTCACGACCCGAACCGTCCCGCGTGCCGGCGAAGTCTGGCAGCTGCCACGGCGTGAGCAGGCACTCGATTTCAGTTACTCGGCTGGCGGTCAGCAGTTCCAGGCCGAACAGATGCTGGAGCGGACTTTCACCAACGCCCTGATGATCGTCAAGGATGGGGTCGTCGTTTATCAGAACCATCTCAATCGGACGGGGCCCGATACTCGCTACGCCTCCTGGTCGATGGCAAAGTCGATTGTGTCACTGCTGGTCGGGATTGCGGTGGAAGAGGGGCTGATCGATATCAGCAAGCCCATCGTGCACTATCTGCCAGAACTGAAGGGTGGCGGATATGACGGTGCCACCGTGCAGGACGTGCTGGAAATGCGCTCAGGTGTCGATTACGAGGAGCGCTATGATTTCGAAAACCCCGGCATCGCAGCTGAGAACCACGAAATGGCGCTGGTGCGCAATGAGCGGCGCTTTGCCGATGCAGCGATGGGTATTGCCCGGGCGCACAAGCCGGGCGAGCACTTCGCCTACAAGACGATCGATACGGCGGTCCTGGGCTGGCTGCTGGAGCGCGTTACCCAGCGCAATGTTTCCAGCTACATGGCAGAGAAATTGTGGGAGCCGCTGGGCGCTGAGCGCGACGGTTTCTGGATTATGGATGGGCCTGTCGGCGAAGGACGTGAATTCACCGGTGCGGGCTTTAACGCGACGCTTGCAGACTACGCCCGGATCGGCCAGATGGTGCTGGATGGTGGCAAAGCAAACGGCCGGCAGATTGTCAGCGCTGCGTGGATCAGCGAGTCGACCCGCCCGCGCCATCCGGAGAGCGAGATGGGTGGCTACGCCTATCAGTGGTGGACAGTGCCCAATTCCGATGCCTTCTATGCGCTGGGCCTGCAGGGCCAGTTCATTTACATCGATCCGCAGAGCCGGACGGTGGTGGTCAAGCTGAGCCACTTCCCGCCGGGTGACGATTTCAAGGTGATGGAAGAGACCTTGGCGTTTATGGCGGCTGCGGCGCGCTGGCAGCCAAAGCAGTGAGCAGTTACTGAAAGTGGAGAGAGCGTCGGTCAGGCGGGACTGAGCACCTCTTCCAGGACCTGATCGGCGAGCTTCACCCGGTTGCGGCCAGCCGCTTTGGCTGCGTAGAGCGCCTGGTCGGCGCGCTGGAGCACGGTGCTCAGCGGTTGCGCTGCGTCTGGCAGGATGCGCGTCACGCCGGCGCTGAAGGTGTGGGGAATCAGGGTCCCTTCGAAGTGCGTGGGGTGCCGGGCGAATTCGGTGCGGATGCGCTCGATGACACTGCGGGCAGCGGGCAGCGTCGGCGCCTGAAACAGAATCGCGAACTCCTCGCCGCCATGGCGGATACAGACATCACTGGGGCGGGTGTGCTGGCGGAGGAGACGCGCAAAGTGCTGCAGGATCCGGTCGCCGGCAGCGTGACCGAACTGATCGTTGATCTGTTTGAATTCATCCAGATCGATCAGGGCGATGAACCATGCTTCACCCTGATCGCGCGTGCGCCGCTGCATCAGCTCCTTAAACGCTGTTGAGAGCCGCCGTCGATTACCGAGGCCGGTAAGCGCGTCGTGCTGTGCCGCCCGTAGCGCCGCCCGCCGCTCACGGTCCCAGGCCAGCAGCGATTCCGCCAAGGCAGCCAGTAACAGCAGCGCTTCGAGCAGACCGGCCGCCTGACTGTAGACCAGGGGAGTCATGCCCCACGGCAGCAGGTTGGTAGTGGCCGCCACCAGACTTGCCACCAGGCTTACCGAATAGATGCTCCACGCGATGGCATACCAGCGTGCGTAGCGCAGGCCGTTGCGCCAGGCGTGGAAGCCCAGCGCTGGCAACAGCAGCGCGAGCAGACCGAACCCCGTGAAGGAGATGATCAGCACTGGCAGGTAGAACCCGAGCAGGCGCAGGCCGACGCCGGCCAGCAGGCCGATCTGCATCAGGGAAATGACGCGATGAACGCGTGGCAGGCGCTCGGCGGTGCGCAGGAAGCCTTTCGAAAACTGGAGGGCTGTCAGCGTGAGACCGATGTAGAGCAGATGGAAGCCCTGATTGTGCATCGTCGGAAACTGCGGCCAGAGATACTGGAACGTCAGGCCCTGTACTGCTCCCCAGGTCAGTGCGGTAAAGACCACCAGCAGCGAGTACCACAGCCAGAGGCGCTGCCGCAGCAATAGCGCACCACTCAGGGTCACCAGCAGGACGAGCAGCAGCATGCCGTAGTAAAAGCCGCTGAGCAGCATGTTGCGCGCCAGATTGCGGAGGTAGAGTGCGCCATCCCACAGCTCGACATTGAGCGTCAGCACGTCCGGCTGCTCCTGATTGAGGCGCAGGTAGAGATCGGTATGGCTGCCGGCGGGTGTGGCATGGCTCCAGGCCAGTCGCGGGGTGTCCAGCGGGCGCGCCCCGAAAGGCTCGCGGTCGCTCAGATGCAGTTGCTGCCAGTCGCTGTCCTGATCGCGATAGTAGACGGTGAGGTGATCGAGATAGCTGGTTTCATGTCGGATCAGCCAGCTCCGGTCGGTTTCGCCGGGGTTGACCAGACGGACACGCAGCCAGTAGGTGCCATCGTCGACCCCTCGACTCACATGACGATCCTGCAGGGGCTGAAACGGGGCGAGCTGGATCTCGGAGAAGGCGCTGGGCTCACGGTCGAAATGCCACTCCACTGGCGCGCGCAGGCGTTGATATGTGACGCGGGTGAGGTCGATTTCCGGCAGCTCGGGCTCGGCGCCAGCCGCTGCCGGTGGCGCACCGGTCCACCCTGCCGTGCTGCAGAGCATCAGCAGAAGGCTCAGCCCGAGGCTGATCAGCCAGACGCCGGAGGAACGGCGCTGCCAGGTCCGTTTTGCCACGAGTTCTTATCCGTAAAGAAACTGTGGGCAAGGGTAGCGCAGCTCAACCATTAATGCCCGTCTTCCGTGTCAGATTGCTGGTGCTCTGCTGATGGCGCTATCGGCCGGCTCCTGCACGAGGTGCAGTCGTGACATCTGTCAAAGCGGCCCATTGTCCCAGTCGCCGGTGATGGCAAAGGTGATACCTGGCGTCTGGATGTTCACAAACAGCCATTCGCCGTAAAAGCAGGCACCGCACCATTCTCGCTGCGTGAAATTACCGATGAGACCATTGCGTTCGCCCTGCAGTACGACATTGTTCTCTGCAAACGGGAAAATCTCGCCGGCGCGCGTCAGACCGTGCAGCAGCATCCGCTGACGCGCGCCGTCTTCGCACAGCACAATGCCGCCCCGGGGGCTTACCGCGATGTTGTCCGGTGCGTCCAGCACTGCTGCACCGGGACTCTCGAAGACCAGCCGCAGCTGCTCGCGGGCGGGGTCGTATTCAAATACCTGCCCCAGCCCGGCAGCGCCGCCCGTGGTGGCTGTGAAGTAGATAAGGCCGCTGTCGTGCCAGCAGCCTTCACCGCGTGCCAGCCGGGCACCGCCCCGGGCCCAGCCCTGGGCAAACACGCCCTGGCCGTTGCGGGTGCCGGGCGCGTGGACCTGCTCGGGATCGTCGATATCCACCCAGCTCACTGACCAGCGAGTGTCATTCGGATAGCCTGCCGAGAGATCGATATTGTCGGCGTGCGTCACGCGCAGCATCTGCAGGCGCCCGCCCCGGTCGAGTCTGCCGTACTGCACCGGCAGGAAACGGTAAAAGCCGGAGCTGAGCTGGTCTTCGGTGAGATAGCAGATGCCGGTGGCGGGATCGACGGCCACCGCCTCGTGCTTGAAGCGCCCCATGGCACGCAGGGGCTCGGCGCTGGCCTGGCCGCTGGCCGGCACTTCGAACACCCAGCCATGAGTTTTCAGCGCGGGATCGAGTTCGGGACCGGTCGTATTTTCCTCGCAGGAGAGCCAGCTTCCCCAGGGGGTCGGTCCGCCGGCACAATTCGTCGTGGTGCCGGACAGCGAAGCGAAGCTCTCCAGCCACTGGCCACGCCGGGCGTCGAAGGTGAGGGTGGTGGTGCCGCCCCCGGCCAGCGGGTCATAGACAACACTGGCGAATGGCTCGCCCGCGCTCAGCTCATGGTTGCGGATCAGCGTGAGAGTATCGCCGTCCGCTGCCACCACCGCCATGCCATCGTGCAGACCCGGGGTCGGGCGGCCATCACTCATACGGTCGCCGGTCCAGCCAAAACTCAGGTAGCGAAAACCGGGTGGCAGCGCCAGCAGGCAGAGGCCGGTGGTCTCGTCGCGCACGGGGCGCAGGGAGCCATAGAAGGCGGATGCCGGCGGCTCTTCAGGTGTGCTGTCTGGCCGGTCGCCCGGCGGCAGGCCGCTGGCGATTGCATAACGGCTGACCAGGCCGCCAAAGGCAAGACCGGCAGCACCCAGCAGCAGGTGGCGCCTGTTCAGGCCCGAACATGGGCGCTGCAAGTCATCCGTGCTCTGTTGCTGACGATCCATCTTCTCTCCGCTTCGAACCACATCCAGGCACGACTGTCAGCATACGTCAGTCGAATGACCATGAGATGACTCCGGTCGTGATGGCCGCGCTGATTGCCGCTATTCCGCCGCCGGACAGACAGCGCGCCCGATCTCACCGTGCCGGGCCGTCACTGGCCAGCCGAATGCGAGCCACAGCAGCGCCAGCAGCTGGATCCCTGCCAGTACTCCAAAGGCGAGCTGATAACCGCGCGGCGCATAGCCGTAATCACCGGTCGGCCACCATCCGACCACTTCGCCAATCAGCCATTGCAGAATGAACGCGCCCGCGAACGCCAGCAGGTTAAGTGCGGCATTCACGCGCCCGGTCAGCGCTGCGGGAAAGGTACTGGTGACCCCTGCATACAGCAGCGGTGTGCCACCCGCAGCCAGCGCATAGAGCGGCCACAGCAGGCCAGCAAAACGGACGGGCGCCAGGGCAAACAACGCTGTGCCAATGCAAAGCAGCAGTGTGGCCAGCATGGCCAGCCGCAGCGGTGTCACGCCGCGAGCTGCCAGCCGGCCGGCCAGCGTGGCCCAGCCGGCCAGACTCGCCACGTAGCTCAGGGTCATCCAGAGCAGGGTTTGCGCCACCTCGGTGGTGGAAAAGTGGGCAACATCGCGCAGCCAGGGGCCCGCCCAGAGGCCGAGGATGGCCATCGCCAGTCCGAGAGTGAGAAAGGTAGTCGGTGCTGCGGCGAGGAAGCGCCGGTCGCGGAAGATGGCCGCCAGTTCCTGCAGCTGCGCCCGAAACGGCACGGGCACCGTACTGGCCGTGCGTTCCGGCACTCGCACCCATAGCAGCAGGGCGGCTGCAACGGTACCGATCGCTACCAGCACGAACAGGGCCCGCCATGACGAAAGCTGTAGGAAAGCCTCGACAGGTCGCGTGGCCGCCACACCTCCCAGCGCGCCGAAGGCCATCAGATAACCGTTGAGCGTGGCGAGCCGGTGCGCGGGAAACCAGAGCGCGAAGGCCTTGAAGCCCGCCATCAGGCAGGCTGATGCGCCGATCCCGATCAGAGTGCGCCCGATCGCAGCACCTGTGAGCCCCCTGGCGCTTGCGAACAGCAGACAGCCGGCGGCCGCGACCAGAAGCAGCAGCGACTCGACCCGCCGCGGTCCGAAACGGTCGAGCAGCATACCGACCGGCAGCTGGCAGAGGGCGAAGGCGAGAAAGAAGAGGCTGCTCAGGAAACCCAGCTCGCCGGCACTGACGTCAAGCTCGACGCTGAGCCGGCCAGCAATTACGGCATTGACGGTACGCAGCAGATCGGAAATGAGATAGCCGATGCCGAACGGGAGGAACACGCACCCCAGCAGTTGCGTCGCTGAAAGCTGCTGCGTGTGCTGATCAGTTGCTGCCAAGAATTCCCTCCCGTTGGATGATCAGTGGATAGCGCTGGTCGCTGCCGACTCCTCATGCAGCATGGTCAGCAACTGGTCGGCCGGCATCGGGTGACCGAGCAGGTAGCCCTGCAGCGTATCGCAACCGAGGCTGGTGAGCAGCGCCTGCTGATCCGGGCTTTCTACCCCTTCGGCGACGATGTTCATGTCGAGCGTCTTGCCCAGCGCGATGATGGCAGAAATGATCGCCTCATCCTCATTGCCATCTACCAGCTGGGTGACGAAACCGCGGTCAATTTTCAGCTCATTGGCCGGCAGCCGCTTGAGGTAGAGCAGGCTGGAGTAGCCGGTCCCGAAGTCGTCGAGCGAAATACCGACCCCCAGCGCGGCGAGCTGACGGAGTATCGCAAGACTGGTCTCTGCATCGCGCATGGCGGTTGATTCGGTGATCTCCAGCACCAGATGGCGTGCATCGAGCCGGAAATCGGCGAGTGCGGCACGCACATCCGCTACCAGCGAGGCGTGGGTCAGCTGGACGGTGGAGAGGTTGACGGCCACGGTGAGATCGGTGAAGCCCTGATCAACCAGTCGGCGCATCTGGCGGCACGCTTCGCGGATGACCCAGGTACCGATTGGTACGATCAGGCCGGTGCGCTCGGCCAGCGGCAGAAAGTCCGCCGGCGGCACCACCCCGCGCTCGGGGTGCTGCCAGCGCAACAACGCTTCCACCCCGATGATCGGGCCGGCCGGTGCCACCATCTTCGGCTGAAAGTGGAGCACGAACTCCTCGCGCTCCAGCGCCTGCCGCAGCTGCTGTACCAGCTGGCGCTGACGATGCGCGGCGGTGTTCATCGCCGCTTCGAAGAAACAGTAACCGTCCCGTCCCTGTTCCTTCGCGTGATACATGGCGGCGTCGGCATTGACCAGCAACTGATGGGCATTGGCCCCATTGCCCGGCCATAGCGCCAGGCCGATGCTGACCGATACCCGCAGCTCCAGCCGGTTGAGCCGGTAGGGTCTGGAAATCTCTTCCACCAGACGCTGCGCGCAGGCGGCAGCATCGTCCGGATCATCAATGTCGATCACCACGACAAATTCGTCTCCGCCGAGGCGGGCGGCGGTATCTTCGGCCCGCTTGCAGAGTTCGATCCGGTGCGCCACTTCGATCAGCAGCAGGTCGCCAGTATGGTGGCCGTAGGTGTCATTGATTGCCTTGAAGCCGTCGAGATCGAGGAACAGCACCGCGAACTGTCGCTCCTCCCGCTGCGCTTTCTGGATTGCCTGATTAAGCCGGTCCTCCAGCAGGACCCGGTTGGGGAGCCTGGTGAGGTTGTCGTGGAGCGCCATCCGCACCAGTTCGTCGTTGGCGCGATCCAGCGAGCTGGCCAGCAGGGCAGTGCGACTTTCGAGCACCGAGATGATCAGCGCGATGGCGATGACGGCCAGTGTCACCACAATGACCAGCAGTGCCAGCCACTGCGTGTCGATGCCGCTGTTGGCTGCGCCGCAGTAGCTGCCTTCCGGAAAGCCGGCCGCGGCCATGCCGGTGTAATGCATGCCGACGATGGCACAGCCCATCACCAGCGACGCCCCGGCGCGGGCCAGCAGCACCCGCCTGCCGTGACTGCGCAGTCGAAAGGCGATTGTCAGCGCAGCGCCGGCGGCGACGATGGCAATCACGACCGAGGCAATGACCAGCAACGGATCGTAGACGATCTGCGGATTCATTCGCATCGCCGCCATGCCCATGTAGTGCATTGCCGCAATGCCCATCCCCATCAGCACAGCCCCGGCCATCAGCCGGCGCCGCGGCAGCAGCGGCTGACACACCAGCCAGAGTGCGAAGGCGGAACTGGCGATCGCCATGGCCAGCGAGACCGCGGTGAGGGTGATGTCGTAGCCGAGCTCGATCGGCAGCTGGAACGCGAGCATGCCGACGAAATGCATCGACCAGATGCCGAAGCCCATCGCGAACGAACCGCCCGTCAGCCACAGCATGGCGGCGCGGCCACGGCTGCTCGCCACGCGGCCCGCCATGGTCACCGCTGTGTAGGAGGCAAGGATGGCAACAATGATGGAAGCCGCCACCAGGGCGGAGTCGTAGCTGCTGGGTAGCATGAGACCGGTCAACTCGTGCGGGATGCCGGTCCGTGGCGAAGGGATGTGGCTGAACTATAGCCTACAGCGGGTATTTCTGCCGAACTACTTGTTACGGCAATGGACCAGGTAGCTGCCGCGGGCTTCCATCACCACTTCGTCGTGCTGGTTGAACATCTTGAAGACAGCGACGACGCGTCCCCGCGGCTTGCCGCTGGCGGACGGGATCAGCTCGAGAATGGTGCTCTCGAGCGTTAGCACATCTCCTGGCCGGACGGGTGCCAGCAGCCGCAGCGAGTCGTAGCCGAGGCCGCAGTAGACATCGAGATCGAGGTTGCTGTCATGGTCAAGGCGGCGGGAGATGGCAAGGGTTTGCATGCCGCTGGCGATCAGACCGCCAAATGGTGATCTCCGGGCGGCATCGTGGTCCAGGTGAAACGGCTGTGGATCGTACGTCTTCGCAAACTCGAAGATCTCCTGCTCGGTGATCTGCCAGCCGCGTGAACGGCGCGTCTCACCGACAGTGAGATCTTCAAACTTGCGGGGGCGATCGGTAGACATGACAACCTCCTGAGACAACTGACCGGCCATTGTACCGGTTACGTCAGCAGGATGCGCAGCCCTGCCTCGCTGGATTCGGGAGCTGCTTCGATCAGCAGGTACAGGCAGATAGCGAGCCGAGGGTCAGTGGAAATCGCGTGACTTCAGCTGCACGTCCGGCAGGCTTTCGGTGCGGTCGATCAGTTCGCCGGCGATGACGTGCACCACCGAACCGGTTTCGTCGCGTTCGACCACCCCCTTGATTACCAGCAGCCGGGCATTGAGCAGCGCCTGCCGGCAGCGTTCCTGCACATCGCGCCATACCACCACATTGTGGTTGCCCGTCTCGTCCTCGATCGTGAGGAAGACCACACCACTGGCAGTGCCGGGGCGCTGGCGGCCGGTGACGATGCCGGCAATGCGCACGAAGCGGCCGCTATTGAGCTGCTGCACCTCGCTGGCACTTCTGTAACGACGGAATTCCGGGCGGAGTTCCCTTAGGATCGCCAGCGGATGGCGGCCGAGTGTCAGCGAGGTGGTGTTGTAGTCGGCACGCAGTGATTCGGCCTCGGAAGGTGCCGTCAGCGTTACTTCATCATCGTAGTCGATCGGGTCCGAAGTCGCAGACTGCTGCAACTGCGTTTCTTCCAGCGCGGTGAGCGTGGGAATCGCCAGCGCCTGCCAGCGCGCCTGATGGCGATGGCCGCTGAGCCCCTGCAGGGCATTGGCAGCAATGAGGCAGCCAAGCTGTTCGCTGTCGAGGGCGGCGCGGCGCTGCAGATCGGCGATATCCCGCCACGGGCGCTGATCGCGCGCTGCCTGCAGACGCTCGGCACTTGCCCTGGAGAAGCCCTTGATCAGACGCATGCCGAGACGCAGCACTGGCTGCTCGCGGCTACCCTCCAGCGTGTGGTCCCACGCGCTGTGGCGAACGTCGATGGGGCGCACTTCGATGTCATGGCGCCGCGCATCCTGCACCAGTTGCGAAGGGGAGTAGAACCCCATGGGCTGGCTGTTCAGCAGGGCGCAGTAGAACGCCGCCGGATAGTGACACTTGAGCCATGCCGAAACGTAAACCAGCAGCGCGAAGCTGGCAGCGTGTGATTCGGGAAAGCCGTAGGCGCCGAACCCCTGCATCTGCCGGAACAGGCGCTGCGCGAATTCCTCGCTATAGCCGTTGTTGCGCATGCCATCGATCAGTTTCTGCTGGAACTGATTGAGCGTGCCGTTCTTGCCCCAGCTCGCCATGCTGCGTCGCAGCTGATCGGCTTCACCGGCAGAGAAACCGGCCGCCACCATCGCCAGCTTGATCACCTGCTCCTGAAAAATCGGCACGCCGTGCGTTCGCTCCAGCACGGCGCGGACCTCGTCGTTGGGGTAAGTGATGGCGACGTTGTGGGTGCGGTTGTGCAGGTAGGGATGCACCATGTCGCCCTGGATCGGCCCCGGCCGCACGATGGCGACCTGCACCACAAGGTCGTAGTAGTTACGCGGTTTCAGGCGCGGCAGCATCGCCATCTGTGCGCGCGACTCCACCTGGAACACGCCGACGCTGTCGGCGCGACAGAGCATGTCGTAGGTGGCCGTGTCTCCCGACGGAATATCTTGCATGGTGAGGGCGCGACCGTGATGGCGCTCGATCAGCTGCAGGCATTTCTGAATGGCGCTCAGCATGCCAAGCGCCAGCACATCGACTTTCAGCAGTCGCAGCTCTTCGATGTCGTCCTTGTCCCACTGGATGACGGTGCGATCCTCCATCGCGGCGTTCTCCACCGGCACCAGTGTGCTGATCGGACTCTTGCTGATCAGGAAGCCGCCGACATGTTGTGACAGATGGCGGGGAAAGCCGAGAATCTCCTGCACCAGCCGGAAAAAATGTTCCGCCAGCGCGGTGTCGCCGTGCAGACCATGCGCCTTGAAACGGTTGATCAGCTCCTCGCGGCGGTCCCACCAGGCGAGCGATTCGGTGAGCTGGGTAACGAACACCGGATCGAGCCCCAGCGCCTTGCCGATATCGCGGATGGCGCTGCGCGGGCGGTAACAGATCAGGGTGGCAACCAGCGCGGCGCGTTCACGCGTGTATTTTTTGTAGATGTGCTGAATCACCTCCTCGCGCCGCTCGTGTTCGAAGTCGACATCGATATCGGGCGGCTCACGCCGCTCCTCGGAGATGAAGCGCTCGAACAGCAGTGTCGCCCGCTCCGGTGACACCTCGGTTATGAACAGGCAGTAGCAGACCACCGAGTTGGCTGCGGAGCCGCGCCCCTGGCAGAGGATATTGTGGCTGCGCGCGAAATCGACGATCTCCCAGACAGTGAGAAAGTAGTACTCGTATTCCATCTTGGCGATCAGCGCCAGTTCGTTCTCGATCTGCTGCTGGATGGCAGGTGGTGTTCCGTTTGGCCAGCGTTTGCGCGCACCTTCCTCAACCAGGTGGCGCAGCCAGCTGGCGGGCGTCATGCCGCGCGGCACCACTTCCGGCGGGTACTCGTAGCGCAGCTCGTCGAGCGAGAAATGGCAGCGGTCTGCCACGCGCCTGGTTTCGGCCAGCCAGGCAGGGGGGTAAAGCGAGGCAAGGATGGGCAGCGGTCGCAGGTAACGCTCGGCATTACCGTGGCGGCGGAAGCCAAGCTGCTCCACTGAGGTGTTGTGGCGGATGGCGGTGAGCGCATCCTGCAGCAGCTCGCGTTCCGGCGCATGCATGCGCA
>JAJUJZ010000057.1 GCA_029265075.1 Gammaproteobacteria bacterium
CCTGCAGGATGTGTCGCTGTCGATCACTGCCGTGTCCGGCAACCGTCTGACCGAGATGGGCGTAACCCAGGCCACCGATCTGCAGACCGTGGTGCCGGGCCTCAGCGTCAGTACCCAGGGCACTAACGCTTCAGCATTTATCCGCGGGGTCGGCAGTCTGGGTACCAACGCCAACGCCAGCTCTTCGATCGCCTTTGCCATTAACGGCGTACCGCTGACCCGGCCTAGTGGTATCGGCCCGATCTTCTTCGACCTGGAGCGGGTGGAAGTCCTCAAAGGTCCGCAGGGCACGCTCTACGGCACCAACGCCAGTGGCGGCGCCATCAACCTCATCACCAAGAAACCCGCCCAGACCTTCGGTGGCTCTTTCTCTGTGGACGTTGGCAACTACGATCTGCGTCGTTTCACCGGTGCGGTCGACATCCCCTTCACAGAGGAGCTGGCGATGCGGATCGCCACGCAGCTGACGCGGCGCGACGGCTATCTGGAAGATGGTTACAACGACCAGGACACCAACGCTGCGCGCGTACTGGTGCGCTGGGAGCCCAACGAGAAGTTCGATGCAATCCTGACCGGCGAGTGGTCCAAGGACGAGAGCCAGGGGGTGGCGACGGTGCCCATCTCCATCTATCAGCGCATGCCCAGTGATCCCTGGGCCGGACCATCCAATCCCATCCTGCAGCCGCCGACTGCGGACGTGCCCGGCATCGGTACCCGCATTGTCGATGACGGTTTCTACGACAACCAGATTCGCGCCATCGGTCTGGAGATGAACTACGAGTTCGATTTTGCGACTGCCACGTTCATCTTTGGGCATCGCGATATGGACAACAACCTCAAGACCTGGACCCCGGGCTTCGGGTATCCGGCCAAGGAGACCGACAAGGCAACGACGGTGGAGCTGCGCTTCGCGGGTGAAACCGACTCCGTCGACTGGGTCGCCGGCGTGTTCCATCTCAAGGATCGCCAGACTCAGTGGTATCGGGTCATCGCATACCCGATCCAGCACAGCATGAACGACATGGAGATGGATACCGAATCGCATGCAGTATTCGGTGAAGTCACCTGGTCACTGACCGACAGCTTCCGCCTGATCGCCGGCGCGCGTTACTCGCATGACGACAAGGGCCAGGACGGCTGGCAGTACGGCTACCGCCCCTTCAACAGCCCGGTGCCGACGCAGGCGGTATCTGGTTATGGTCGCCGGACTGATGAGGAGGTGAGCTGGAAAATCGGTTTCGAGTACGACATCAACGAAAACAGCATGATCTTCGCTACCGTTTCCAACGGCTATCTGGCAGGCGGCTTCTTCCCGAGCTTCGTCTATCCGGACAACGTCTACGACCCCGAAGAGCTGACCGCCTGGACCCTGGCATCACGCAATCAGTTCTTCAATGGTACGCTGCAGGCCAACTTCGAGGCGTTCTACTGGGATTACCAGGATAAGCACGAGCGTTACTTCGGCCAGACCACAACCGGCAGTGGCCTGCTGACCACCAACGCCGGCTCCGCTGAGATCTACGGTATCGAAGTCGATCTGCTCTGGCGTCCTACCCAGAATGACATGATCTCGTTCAATGCCACCTGGCTGGAGACGGAGTACGACGAGTTCACCTACATGGGCTTCCAGCCCAATGACCCGACGCTCAGCGGCTCCTGGACCCAGTGCAGGACCGGTCCGGTATCAGATGTGCCGTCGACGCCAGCGCCCGATTCACAGCAGCTGATCGACTGTTCGGGGATGCCACTGGTGCGCTCACCCGAGTGGAGTGGCAATCTCACCTACCAGCACATCTTCAACCTCCAGAATGGCTTCGATCTGGTGTTCCAGACCACGGCGCAGTTCTCGTCTGACTACTACCTGTCGCCGGACTTCATGCGCAGCGCCATTCAGGACGACTATGTCACCTGGGATGCCAGCCTGACACTGCAGAAAGAGAGCTGGTATATGACGGTGTGGGGCCGCAACCTGACGGAAGAGGATATCTACACCGGTGGCGCACGCTATCCGTTTGCCAGCGCGCTGGCAAACGGCGGCGATCCCTCGCTGTTCTACTCCGATATCCGCCCGCCCCGCACTTACGGCGTGTCGTTCGGAATGAACTTCTGACCCAGCCACCCGCCACTCTGTGGCGGGTTCCCAATGAAAATGCCGGAGCCCGGCTCCGGCATTTTTTTAGGCCAGATTGCGATGACGCGACTGGTCACGCTTCGACGACAGTCTCAGCCTCTTCACCGATGTAACGGTTGCCGACCGGCGACCGACCGCCTGTCAGCATCATATCCGTGTATTCATCTACCGTAACGCCCGACATGGATGCAGCCATCGCCGCCACGCTGACGCCGTCGGTGGCACCCAGCTTCACCAGAAAGTAGATATTTCCACCCAGCTCCAGACAGCGGTTGTAATCACGCTCCAGCACTGCCGTGCGCTGCTCTTCAGTCATCGGCCACTCGGCGAGAGAGGCCCGCTCATCGGCCAGAAACCGGCTGCGATTCTCCGCCTTCATCAGCGACATGCAAAACTGGTTGAGCCAGTATCCTTTGCGGGCCTGAGACGCATTAAACAGAACCGTTCCGGGAATCGTTGAGAAATCGCCAGCCGACATTTTGCCTCTCCATGAAAATTGGTGTGTAACAGCCAGTCGACTTTATAACACCTGATACCTAAAATGGTCGATCGCAGCAAAGACAGCAGGGCCGCACGCGCAGACAACTAATCGAATAACTGGCTAAAAAGTCGCGATACACAGATTAGTGCGCCCATATAAATAATTAACAATCTGTATTAAGAGATCTCCCATGGCCTTAGCTTCTGCCCTTTCCATGTTGCACTGCCGGCGCCGTCTGGCGCGTGCGCTGCTGGTTTCGGTCACCGCGCTGACCGGGAGCGCCGTAAGCGCTGAGTTTCCGCCCGGATGGGTCAATGGCGAGCGCCTTGCCTCGCCAGCAGCCGGCCGGGAGCAGTGGCTTACGACCGGTGGCGACGCGGGCAAATCGCACTATTCGCGCCTGGCCCGCATCAACAAAGAGAACGTTGCGCAGCTGGGGCTGGCCTGGGAGTACCACACGGGCACCAATCGCGGTCTGGAGGCCACGCCGATCGTCGTCGATGGCGTGATGTACACCAGTGGCGTGGCCGGGCGGGTCTATGCGCTGGATGCTGTCACGGGCGGGGAGATCTGGACTTTCACACCCGCGGTCGACATGCAGGTCAATCGCGCCGCCTGCTGCGACATGGTCAATCGGGGGGTTGCCGTCTGGCAGGGCAAGGTCTACGTAGCCGCGCTGGACGGCATGCTCTATGCCCTGAATGCAGCCTCCGGCGAGGTGCTCTGGCAAGCCGACACCATCGTTGATCGTGGTCGCGGCTACAGCTCAACCGGCGCACCGCAGGTAGCCGGCAAAGTAGTGGTCATCGGCAACGCGGGCGCCGAATCCGATGTGCGCGGCTATGTGACCGCCTATGACCTCGACACCGGCGCAGAGGTATGGCGCTTTTACACCGTCCCCGCCGGCCCCGGCAGCGCTGCTGAGAGCGCAGCAATGCGCGAGGCACTGGCAACCTGGGATCCGAACAGCCGCTGGGACATCGGCGGCGGTGGCACCGTCTGGGACGGCATGGCCTACGACGCCGAGCTGGATCTGATCTATATCGGCGTGGGCAATGGTGGCCCCTATCCGCAAAGCATCCGCAGTCCGGCCGGCGGTGCGAACCTCTACCTCGCATCCATCGTCGCACTGCGTGCCAGCACCGGCGAGGTGGCCTGGCATTACCAGCAGACGCCGGGCGATCGCTGGGACTATACGGCCACCCAACCAATGGTGCTCACCGATCTCGAGATCGACGGTGAAACAGTCCCGGTACTGATGCAGGCACCCAAAAACGGCTTCTTCTACATCCTCGATCGCCGCAACGGCAAACTGCTGTCGGCGCAGAAATTCGCCCGCACAAACTGGGCCAGCCATGTCGATCTCGAAACCGGACTGCCTGCAATTGACGAAGCAGCAGCCGACTACAGCAGCGGGCCGAAGATTGTATTTCCCGCTACCGTCGGAGCGCACAACTGGCATCCCATGGCGTGGGATCCGGAACGACAGCTGATCTATATGTCGACAGCCGAAATGGGCAATCTCATCTACGAGCTCGATGCACCCGATGTACCCCGGCGGGCACGTCGCCTCAACCACGGCGCGGCGCTGATTTTCTCGCACGATCTCGAGGCCGTGTTTCCGTATCTGCCACCCCATATCACTGCAGCGGTAGAACAGCTACCCGAGTGGCAGGACAAGGAAGGTCTCAAAGGACGCTCCATGCTCAAGGCCTTCGATCCGCTCACGGGTGAGGAACGGTGGTCAGTCCCGACCTCAGGCTGGTGGGACCGCTCCGGCGTGCTGGCGACGGCCGGCGGTGTGGTTTTCACTGGCTCCGATACCGGACACTTCCGCGCTTTCGACGCCGACAGCGGTGAGCTACTGCTGGAGCTCGAAGTGGGCACCTCGATGCTCGCCGCCCCGATGACCTACGAAGTCGACGGCGAGCAGTATGTGGCTATCATGGCGGCCTGGGGCGGTGGCGGCTGGTCCTATCCCCATCCGACCAGCGCCCAGTACCGCTACGGCAACGCCGGACGCATTCTTGCTTTCCGGCTTGGCGGCGGGCCGGTGCCCATACCGGAGCCGCTGCCACCGCTCGGCCCCGTGCCCGAGCCGCCGGCCCAGGTTGGCGATGCGGAGGATATCGCTCGCGGTCAGGCACTGTTCATGGCCAACTGCGCTATCTGCCACTCCAATCAGGAGCGTTCACAGGCACCGGATCTGCGCCGCATGAGCCCCGGCTCACATGCAGCCTTCGAGCTGATCGTGATGCAGGGACTGCTCAGCGCCGGTGGCATGCCGTCGTGGGACGATGTCTTTGATCATGATGATCTGCGCGCACTGCACGCTTATCTGATCGATCTGCAAGCCGAGTATGCAAAGCGGAAAAACAGCGGGGACGAGAGTGACAGCAGCGGCGCGCCGACGGTGATCTCGACCTTCTGATCAGGAGCAATCTGCCTGCTCAGACCTGGCCCGGGCAATCCTCCGGCCGCCGGCAGGCAGACTCCTGCGGAAGAAGATTACGCTGCGAGCCAGGCAGCCAGCTCGGTGGCGACGGCTTCCGGCTTCTCCATCGGAGCCATATGCCCGGCATCGGCGATCGCAACCACGCGGGCGCGACGTGCATATTCCGCCATTTCTTCGTGCTGCGACAGCGGGCTCCAGCTGTCGTGGCTGCCACTCATCAGCAGGCAGGGAATACGCAGGCCCGACAGCACCGGCGTGGCATCCGGCCGGTGAATGAGCGCTTCGATCTGGGCAGCGAACTCTGCTGGCGTTTTGCGCGCCATCATCGCAATGATCGATTCAATCAGACTGGTCTCCTGCTGCCGGTCGGGATGGACCATGCCCTGCACCCACTCCCGCGCCATTGCGGCCGTGCCCGCTCGCTGGGCGAGCTCGACCAGACGCATGCGGCCGGCGACTTCCCGCTCGCCGGCCTCTCCATCCGCCAGTGGACGGAAACCGGTGTTCAGCAGCGCCACCCGGGTCACGCGCGCCGGCGCCTGCCGGATGACTTCCATCGCCACACGGCCACCCATCGAGTGTCCGGCCAGTGCAAACCGGGGAGGCGCTTCGGCCAGCGCAATCGCCGCCATCGCCTCCAGGCTGCTGGCAGCGCCGTAATCGATCACCTGTGTCTCGACACCCGGCAGCGCAGCCGCAACACCTTCCCAGACAGCGTAATCACAGGCGAGACCGGGCAGCAAAACCAGCGGATCGGACATGCAGAAACCTCCTGAAACAGTAGCGCCGATGCTCAGAACATCGGCAGCGGATTGGGTGAGTCGGTGGGCACATCCTGCACCACGTCCCAGTGCTCCGCAATCTTGCCGTCGGCAACCCGGAAGATGTCCATAACAGCAAAGCCGTTGTCGCCCGGATAGCGCACCACATGATAATGCAGCACCACGTGGTCACCATCGACGAAAGCCCGTTTCAGGCGGTGTTCTGCTTCGGGGCTTTCCTTTCGTGCCCAGTCGAGAAATGCTTTCAGAGCATCGACACCGGGGCGGGTCATACGACTGTGCTGAATATAATCGGACGAGATGTAACGATCGACCGCATGGGCATCCAGCGGCACCAGGACGTTGTTGAACATCTCGAGCACCAGATCGAGATTGGCCTGCTCCTCAGGCGTACGCGCGCTTCTGCTCACGTTGCAGCTCCTCATTAGTTATTGATCTGTTGTGTGACGGGTCTTTACTGACGGCGACAGCGTCAGTGACCCGCCGCCAGGAGATGCTGGCGACTCAGGCCAGCACCCAGGAGATCAGCGTGGTCTGTCCGGCAAGCGCCGGCGCTTGTTGCGGGATGTGAACCGATGGCAAACGGTCGTGCAGGAACGCCTGCGCCAGCCGCATTGACCAGTCGCTGCCCGCGCCGGCGGCCAGCATGCCGGCGACATATCGACCATCCGTCGCGATGTCGTGCCGGGCCTCATGGCGCACGCGCAAGCCCTGCTCGGCGGCGCAACCGCTGAGGATGAGATAGGTGCTCCAGTCGGAGAGACCACTGATGCGCTGCGGTCGCATCGCCAGCAGCGGCGCCAGTTCATCACGCCAGAAACGCACCAGATCCCCGCGGGCCACCAGACTGTGTGCTCCGGCATCCGCCAGCGAGCGGGCAAAGCGCAGCGAGTGCGGCTGTTCGACCGCGACCACCACACCGGAGCGCTGGCCGGCAGCTAACGCGACCGGCGCTGCCGACAGTGCTGCTGCAGCAGCAGCGCCCGCCAGAAATGTGCGCCGACCAAATCCGATGGAACTGTTCATCAGGGAGCCCTCGTTGCCGAATCCGCCAGGTAATCGCCAATCGCCCTGAGCTCGGCATCACTCGCTTCGCCGCGCGGAATACGCGGCATGTTGCCGATCCCGATGCGCGCGGCCATGACGACGAACTCTGACGTCAGATCGGTGCGGTTCTCGAGTCTGGCGATGTTCGCATCCATGCGCCGCTGCAGCAGGCCGGTGCCCATGCCCATATCGCGATGGCACATGGCGCATTTCTCTTCGAACAGTGCGCGGCCATCCAGCGGCACATTGTCAGGTGCGGCGACAGCGGCGCAGGCGGCCCCCGCGAGACCCACGAGTGCGATCAGTTTTTTCACGCCCGCTCCCCCTCATACCCCGGCGACCAGATACCGTTCTTTCCCGGCGCGATGATGCCGTTCGGATCGAGCGCCGCCTTCACCTTCTCGTTGAGCCGGCGCAGCGCGTGATCATTGAAGTCGTACGTGCTGGCGACCAGATCCATGTAGTCGAGGTGGGTGCGATACTCGCCGTAGCGGTGCCTGGTAGCGTCGTCCACCAGCTCGATGAACATCGCGTTGGCCTGCTTCACCATCTCCGGGCTGTCCTTGTCGAACAGCACCTGGTTGACGTTGGTAAGGTGGCGCTCGCCCATCGCGAAGGAAGCGTGGTAATCAAAACCGTACCTGGTGTAGATCGCGTGCGTGCGCCGGAACTGCTCCATTGCCAGATCACCGCGGGGCGGCAACACCGGCGAGAAGCCGACATGCGCGGCGCGGCCGCCATACCAGTTAGCGTTCTGCAGCGGGAACGTGATCGGATAGCCCATGAAGGGATCCGGCGGCACCGGCGTGCCACGCTCCCATTCCTTCGTCTTGATCTCCACTTTACCGGCTGCGGAAATCCGCTTGGTGATGACATCGGCGTAGGCGCGATTGACGTCGCGATAACCATACAGGCGCAGCGAAGCACTCCACCAGCCGATGCCGAAGCGCTGGCGAATGGCGTTGATGACGCTGTCGGGCAGCAAGCCGGGCTTGTCATACCAGTCGGAACGCTTGGTGAGCACGGCTGCAGCACGCAGCCAGTTACCAATCGAGGGCGCCTGCTGCAGCGTGCCATCACGGCGGAACTCGGCCAGCACATCAACCATCCAGCCCAGGTCTTCCGGCTTGTCCAGCTCCATGTCGATGGCATAGACCGATTCGGGTTCCGGCATCAGCCAGAGCCCCAGCTTCGTGACCACACCGAAATTCGACTGCACGAACATCTGGTCCCAGGCCGGACCGAAGCCGTAGCGATAGAGCTGCCAGGTGGGCGCGCCATCCATCGCCCCCATGCCGGTGCGCACCAGATCGCCGTCAGGCAGCACCACCTCAAGACCACAGACCTTAGAGGTGTGATCGCCGTAGGAGGTGTAACCGACGCCGCGGTCGAGCGCGTTGCCGGCCACCGAGCCCCAGGAGTTGCCGGGCACCGAAATCCAGAGCGGAATATTGTTTTTCCTGAGATAGTCGTGGAGGTCGTAGAAACCGACGCCGGGCTCGACCAGCACCGTGCCATTCTCGACATCCACCTCGATTTTTTTCATGCGGCTCAGATCGAGCACTACCGAGCCTTTCAGACGCGGCGCCGCACCGCCATAGCCAAAATTCTTACCACGAGAAATAGGCCACAGCGGAATCCTGTGCTTGTTGGCGATGCGGACCACTTCGCGCACTTCGTCGACACTGGACGGCACCACCGCACCCGCCGGTGCGTGCCGCGATTCGTCGAGCGCGAAATGATCGGTGTAGGTCTGCCGATCCTCATCGGTGGCCAGCACCCACTGGGCACCCACCACTGACGCAAAATCGGTAAACGCCGCGCTCATGGCGGCGGCGCTCACTCCGGGCGGAAGCGACAACTTCATAACCTATCGATCCTTTATGACTGGCTCTGCGGATTACGGATGACCAGCTCCGGCGGACGCTTGCGCGGCTTCCACTCACCCTTGCCGGGGAAGCGGCTGAGCACAGGGCCGTCCCAGAGTCGGACCAGCCGCTTCTCGAACAGCCAGCGGTCACCGCTCTTGACGATGATGTCGTCATACCAGCCGGCGAAGCGCAGCGTATAGGGAGGCTCACCCTGGCACTCTGTAATGAATGCGAAGGATTGCGATTCGACGCGCCCGTCCGCAAGGCGTTTGAAGCGGCTCTGCGTGACATGATGCTGGCGACCGGGGAAGCCCGGCGCATTGAAGTAATGATGGGCCAGGCCGCGAATGCCCTCGTGGCCGTGCCAGATATCCGGCTCTTCGAACACCTCTTCGCTCATGATGCAGTCGGGCGTGAAGAGCGCGACCAGCGCCTCGGTGTCGCCCGTATCGAGTGCCCAGCTATAGGCGGTCAGCAGATCCTGAAGTGCGATCCGCTCTTCAGCGGTAAAGTCGGCCATGTTGTTATTGCTCCATTGTCATTGACCAGGGATGGTTTGCCGCGGGCGGTCAGGCGCGCGGCAGCATGCCGTCGCGATACTGCATCAGTACATCGCGCAGCGAGCGCGGTTTGCGACCGATAAGCTGCTCGACATGATCGGAGCAGACGGCAAAGAAGCCTTCGCGGATCGCCTGCTCGAACGTGAGCATGCCGTCGCTGGACCAGGGGCGATCGGGATCGACGTTGTCGGACGCGGTGCGCGGGAAGCCGAGGCTGTCGAAATGCGCCTGCATCTCCTCGTCGGTGACGTAGCGATACTCCACCGGCTTGCCGCTCACCTCGGAGATCAGCGCGATCGCCTTCGGCATGCTCAGCATCTCCGGACCGGTGAGGTCATAGGCCTTGTTCTCGTGACCGTCGCTGGAGAGGATCACCGCGGCGCACTCGGCAAGGTCGTCGCGCGACACAAACGCCATACCGCCGTCATGAGCGCTGCCCGGCCAGGTACCAGCCGCTACCGCGATGGGGGCGATGACCTGCGCCACCGCTTCGGCGTACTGGCTGTTGCGCAGGAAGGTCCAGTGCATGCCAGAAGCTTTCAGCAGATTCTCGGTATCGCGATGATCCCACACCTCCTTGCCAGGATTGCCTTCACGGTCGGCACCGATCACCGAGGTGTATACAACGTGGGTGACACCTGCCCGCTTAGCCGCCTCGATCGCATGCTGGTGCTGCTCGACGCGACTGCCGACACGCAGCGTACTGATCAGGAGCATTCTGGTGCCGCCCACGAACGCCTTGTCGAGCGACTCGGGATCATCAAAGCTGGCGTAGCGCACCTGCGCGCCCAGTGCGGCGAACTCGGCCAGCGAATCGGGATTGCGGGTTGTGAGAATCAGCTCGCTGGCCGGTACCCGCTTCAACAGCTCCTGGGTAGTGGTCCGTCCGAACTGACCGCTCGCGCCGGTTACGATAATTGCCATGAGCACCTCCGCGATGGTTATTGTTCTGAAATCAATTCGCACCCGTCGGGTGCGATCGGCAGAATCAGTCTCTCTGCATGTACGAACGCCGGGCTGAGTCACAGGCCAGAACGGCGCCAAACAATGTAACAATAGTTACTCCGCCGCAACACAAAGTCAACGGCGCCCTGCCCTGGCACATTACAGCACCATTAAGGATTTGGTCGGACTTTCTTCCGTCTCACACAATTTGCACAGCTGTGCAGCTTGCTTTACTGTTCGCACCATGTTGTTTCAATCGTTAGTTATTTTATAAATCCACCCGCAGGCGCACCGGCTTCGGCCGCACCCGCGGAAGCGCCGCTCTCACAGACTGGTAATAACGACCGTGTCGATGATACGGGCGGGCTAATAAGGAAAACACCATGGCGGAGACGTTCGACTATATCGTTGTCGGGGCCGGGTCGGCGGGCTGCGTAGTGGCTGCCCGGCTGACCGAGGACAGCAACTGCTCGGTACTGCTGCTGGAGGCCGGCGGCAAGGACAGCCATCCGACACTGAAAATGCCGATCGCATTTCTCAAGGCCGTCGTCAATCCGAAATTCAACTGGCCCTACATGACGGAGCCCGAGCCGCACCTGAACGGCCGGCGCATCTGGCTGCCCCGCGGCCGGGTACTGGGCGGCTCCTCCTCCATCAACGGCATGTTCTATATGCGCGGACATCCGCGCGATTACGACGACTGGGCTGCCATGGGCGCTTACGGCTGGAGTTACGCCGACGTACTCCCCTACTTCAAGAAGATGGAGACCAGCTGGCGCGGCGAAGGCAAGTATCACGGCGGCTCGGGCCCGGTTCACGTCGCCCCTATCGACACCACCCGACTGGTGCACGAACCTCTGATGAATGCCGCCGAGGGTGCCGGATTCAGCAACAGCGACGATCTGAGCGGCGACAACCCGGAAGGCTTTGCGCGTGGCGAAGTCACGATTGATGCGCGCGGCCGGCGGGTCAGCGCTGCCACCGCTTATCTGCGCCCGGCCATGCGCCGTCGCAATCTGGCCGTGCGGACGGGTGCACTCTGCCACCGCGTGGTGATCGAGAGCGGCCGCGCAGTGGGGGTGGAATATGAGCAGGACGGACAACGCCAGATTGTTCGCTGCAACCGTGAAGTCATTCTTTCAGGCGGCACTTACAACTCGCCGCACCTGCTGATGCTGTCAGGCATCGGCCCGGCCGATCATCTGCGCGAAGTGGGCCTGCCGGTCGTGGTCAACAGCCCCGGTGTCGGCCGCAACCTGTCGGAGCACCCCAATGTTTCGATGGAGTTCGACGCCACCAGACCTGTGACCTTCCTGAATCATCTCCGCTTCGACAAGGTGGTCTGGGGCGCCCTGCAGTGGGCCCTCCTCGGCAAGGGTCCGTTCGCCAGCCAGCTCAACAGCTGCAACGTAGTGATTCGCACCAGCGAGGAGCTGGATCGGCCGGACATCCAGTTCATGGCCAACCCGATTCGCTTTGACGCGAAAATCTGGTTCCCGGGCATCACTGCGCGCCAGAGCCACGTGTTCTGGGCCGGCATCGTGGGACTGCACCCACGCAGCCGCGGCTGGGTAAGGCTGAAATCGGCCGATCCGCGTGAACTGCCGGCAATCACGCTGAATCTGATGGATGATCCCGAAGATCTCGCCACCCTGCGCCGCGGCATCCGGGCCGCCCGCCGCATTTACCGCACACCGCCGCAGGGAGAGCTGACCGGCGCCGAGCGGCTGCCCGGCGAAGCAGTTCAGTCCGACGACGAGCTGGATGCGTTTATTCGCGAAGTCGCCGACGTCGCCATGCATCCGGTCGGCACCTGCGCCATGGGCATGGGCGAGGCATCGGTGGTCGATCCCGAGCTGCGCGTGATTGGGGTAGAAGGGCTGCGAGTGGTGGATGCGTCGGTGATGCCTACTGTTCCCGGCGGCAATACCAATGCCCCCACCATCATGCTTGGCGAGCGCGCCGCGGACCTGATCCGCGGCCGGGTGCTGCCACCGGCCGAGCTCTGAAGCAGACTGGCATCAGCGCAGCAAGGCACCGCTGATGCCAGCAGGTCAGGCCGGCTTGGTACGTTCGAGGAAGATGGAATTACCCGCTTCGTCGCGCGCATCGATCTGCGCCAGCATCGAGGTCAGATACCAGTCAAACGCCGCGATATCATGCGGCCGCAGACTTTCAAACAGGTAGCTGGCCACCTGCTTGGTGCTGGGCCGCATCGCTTCGAACAGCCGCCGGCCTTCGGCGGTGAGCCGGATCAGCTTGCGTTTCGAGTGATTGGGATCGGGCTCCACCTCGATCCAGTCCCTGCGCTTCAGCACGGCCACCGTGCGACTGACGTTCATGGTGCTGATCCCCGTCACCTCGGCCAGCTCATGGGCTGCGGTCTCACCCAGACGACCGATGCTCATCAGCAGCCGGAACTCATTGACGGTGACGTCGTAGCGCTTTTCAAGGTGCGTGGAGAAAGGGCCAAGCAGCTTGTTGTGCAGCTTCATCAGCCGGGCCAGCATCGACTCGAAATCAATTTCCAGCGTAATGCCCAGCTCCTGAGCGTGGTCCGCTGACGCGGACTCTGCCTTGCGCACTGCTTTCTGCCCCATCACCTCACCTCGCCCGCTGGCCAGCATCCGCGTTATCTGTACTGGAGCTGAACAGCTTGCGCAGCTCCGCCTTCTGCACTTTGCCCGACGCCGTGCGCGGCAGGCGCTCGATCATGAATACGTGCTTGGGAATCTTGTAGCGCGCCAGACGCTCACCGCAGTGAGCCAGAACATCTTCCACGGAAACATTAGCACCGGGCAACGGCACCAGGTAGGCAGCTCCCACCTCACCCCAGCGGGCGTCCGGTACGCCGACCACTGCCACTTCGGCCAGCTCGCGCATCTCGATCAGGACACCCTCTACCTCTGCCGGATAGACGTTTTCGCCCCCCGAGATGAACATGTCCTTGCGGCGATCCACCAGCCAGTAGAAACCGTCCTCATCACAGCAGGCAGCGTCCCCGGTCCGGAACCAGCCATCCACGAACGCTTCGGCGTTGGCATCGGGGCGATTCCAGTAGCCGGGAGAGATAGCCGGCCCGCGCAGCCACAGCTCGCCGATTTCGCCGGTTGGCACATCATTGCCGTCATCGTCTACCAGCCGCACCTGCGTCGAAAGCAGCGGCACGCCTACCGACCCCGCCTTGCGGCCAATCAGCTCCAGATCACCCAGCGGCATGTTGAGCACCGAGCCGGCTTCAGTCATGCCGAAACCGTTCACCATCATCACACCGTGTTCGACCAGCCGCCTGATAGTGTCGGGCGGATTGGGTGCGCCACCGGTAATGAAAGCGCGCAGCCGGGACAGACCAGCCGCCGCGAAGTCGGGCTGCTGCAACATGATCTGCGCCATTTGCGGCACGCAGAAATAGTGGGTGACGCCAAGCGCCGGATCACCGAGACGCGCCAGCGTCCGCTCCTGATCGAAACCGTCGGACATCAGCAGCGTGCCGCCCGCGTAGAGAATGCTGCGCGAGATCGCGGTAAGGCCGACGACGTGGAACAGCGGCATGTCACAGAGCACGACGGCCGAATCGTCATACTTCACCAGCAGCGACAGATTGACCGCGCTGAAGAAGGTGTTGGCGGTGGTAATAATCACCCCTTTGGGCTTGCCGGACGTACCCGAGGTGTAGAGCAGCGTCATCGGGGCATTGGCATCGATCTCGCCGGCAGCGCCGCGACGCCCCGCGGCGGCGCACTCATCCAGCTCAGCGCGCACAGTCGCGGCCGGCAGAGCCCGCAGCCCCTCAACCTCGGCTGCGACAGCCTGCGCCTGGGCCTCCGATTGCGGATCGAACACCAGCAGACGGCATTCGGCATCGGCCAGCTGATAAGCAAGCTCGGCAGGCGCCAGCCGCCAGTTGAGCGGCACGAATACACGCCCGGTGCGACCGCAGGCGATCTGACAAACCACCTGATCCACCTCGTTACGTCCGAGCCAGGCGATGCGTGCGCCCCCCCCCAGCTCCGGCTGCTCCGCCAGCCACCAGGCACAGGCGTCGATGCGCGCATCGAGCTGCCGGTAGGTAAGACGGGTATCGCTGGTAAGATCGTGCACCGCGAGCTTGTCCGGCGCATAGCTGGCGTGGGCCGCCACCGTGTCGACGTTACGGGTCGTCAGCTTGCTCATAACTCTTCAACCTTTCCTCTGCTGGCGCGGCCACCCTGCTGCGCGCCGGGGAACTCAGCGCACCGCGCAGAGTGCCCGGCGAAATTTACCGTTGCGTAAATGGTAATGGATGAACTGCGGAATCTCGATCACCTGCCCGGCCGTCATGGCCGGCAAGCGCTCCAGGCCCCGCTCCCGCCACGCCTCAGCCGGCAGGTCGCGAAAGCAGGTGAGACGGACGTTTGCCTCCAGGCAGACAGTCTCGTCATCCGCAAGATAACGCTGCAATTCGATCTTCTCTTCAACGTGGGCGTGAAAGAAATCGTAGAAATCGCGTACCTGCTGGCGCGAAGTGAAGCGGTAACCCGCAAACTCTACCTCGAATTCGTCATCGAAGAACGTCAGCAGCGCATCATAGTCGCGCGCGTTGAACAGCCGCAGATACTCCTCGTACTTCTCGCGTTTCATTATTTTTCTCCTCGTCCTCGCGGGTTGCGCCCGACATGTGGCGGGTGGTTCAGTCCGCCTGTTTTATCCCCCGGAGAGTCATCAGCGCCAGCAGTCCCGCCAGCGCCAGACAGCCCAGCAGCGTCGTTGCCAGCGCGGCCGCAGAACCGGTGCTGAGCACCGAGATCAGCCAGCTCACTGCTCCAGTCACTACCAGCTGCAGCGTCCCGAGCGCACCGGCAGCGGCGCCGGCATGGCGCGCGCCGACATCGATGGCGGTAATTGCCGCCGGCGTCAGCGCCAGCCCCACCAGCGCGAACAACGCCATTGAATAGCACTGAAATAGCGCCAGTTGCAGCCAGCCGGCCCAGATCAGCACCAGCAGCAAGACGCTCAGCACCACGCCCACCGCCGCCACACGCAGCAGCAGCCGGCGCGCCCCCCAGCGCCGCATCAGCCCCGGCGAGAACTGCGTCGCCACGATCGACACCACGGCATTCGCCGCCAGCAGCAGACTATACGCCTTCGGCGTCAACCCGAACTGCTCGACATAGACGAACGGCGCCGCCGTCAGGAACGCGAACGGCACCGTCGTCGCCAGCCCTGCAATTACTGCGGCCCCGAGAAATACCCAGTTGCCGAGCAATGCGCGATAGGCTGACCAGATCGGCTGGGACCAGGGCGTGCGCCGCGCCGGCGGCAGCGTCTCCGGCAGCAGGGAAACGGAGAGCATGAGCGCGATCGCACCGGCCCCGGCCATCACGGCAAACAGCCAGCGCCAGCTCAGCAGATCAAGTAACAGACTGCCCGCCAGCGGTGCCAGCACCGGCGACAGACCAATGACCAGAAACGTGAGCGCCATCAGCCGGGCCGCCTCATGGCCGCTGTACTGATCGCGAATCATGGCGCGCGCCACGGCGGTACCGGCACAGGCCCCGGCGCCCTGCACGAAGCGCCACAGCACCAGCTGGTCCGCCGAGGAGGCAATACCGCAGAACAGCGAGGCGATCACGAACACCAGCAGTCCGATACAGAGCGGCACCTTGCGGCCGGCGCGATCGCCCAGCGAACCAATCGGGATCTGGGCAGCCGCCAGTGCGAAGAAGAAGATCGACAGCGTGCGCTGCACCTCGCCGGGTGACGCCGCCAGATCTTCGGCGATCTGCGGGAAGGCCGGCAGATAGAGATCGATTGCGACCGGCCCCAGTACCGACAGCAAGCCCAGCACGATTCCAGCCCGCAGCGGGACGCTCGCCCGTGCTGTCGATTGCATCGCTCTTTCCACTACCCCGGCTCCCGTCACGAAGCGCGAATGCTAATGCACGCGCCCC
>JAJUJZ010000031.1 GCA_029265075.1 Gammaproteobacteria bacterium
CGGATGGAGTTCGGGCCCCGTTCGCTGGGTGGTCGTTCCATCATCGGCGATCCGCGCTCGCAGAAGATGCAGTCGGTGATGAACCTGAAAATCAAGTACCGCGAATCATTCCGGCCGTTTGCCCCTGCGGTGAAGGCGGAGAAAGTCGCGGAGTGGTTCGAGCACGACCGCTGCAGCCCTTACATGCTGATTGTTGCGCCGGTAAAAAATGAGCGCCTGAAGCCTATGACTCCGGAGCAGGAGCAGCTGTTCGGCATCGAGAAGCTGAACATTCCGCGTTCCGAGATCCCGGCAGTGACGCACGTCGACTATTCGGCGCGCATTCAGACCGTGCACCCGGAAACGAACCCGCGGTTCTATCAGTTGCTCGACACTTTTGAAGCCAAAACCGGCTGCCCGGTTCTGGTGAACACCTCCTTTAACGTTCGCGGCGAACCGATTGTCTGTACACCGGAAGATGCCTATCGGTGCTTCATGCGTACCGAGATGGATTGTCTGGTACTCGAGAACGTCATCCTTTACAAAAACGAACAGCCGATCTGGGAAGAACAGGACGACTGGCGCAACGAATTTGAGCTGGACTGAAATGCACAACGCAAATGGTTCCGTCGACAACAAACAGCTGCGCAGCTTCGGGCTGATCTTCGCGGCGCTGCTTATCGTCATTTTCGCCGGGCTGCTGCCGTGGCTGACCGAGCGCGCCATCCCGCGCTGGCCGTTCTGGACCGGGGTGCCGGTGGCCGTGCTTGGCCTGGTCTGGCCGCGAGGCCTGCTGCCGCTCTATCGGGTCTGGATGAAATTTGGCGAGGTGATGGGGCGGATCAATACTTTCATCATCCTCTCCGTGCTGTTCTATCTGATGGTGACTCCGATCGGCTGGCTGATGCGGCTGTTTGGCAAGGATCCGATGCGACGCCAGCTGGACGCAGCGCAGCAGAGCTATCGTGTGCCCAGCACCGGACACGACAAGGCGCATATGGAGAAGCCGTACTAAGCTGCTGCGAGTCGTCCGGCAGAATAAACGCGCTCGTGCCATAGCCGCTGATCGCGGCGCAGCGCGGCGGCTGCAGGCGCTGCCTGAAATCTCGTGCCCGGTTGCCTGCGTTTTGAGAAGTCACATTCAGAACTGTTCTTAACTTATTCTATTATCGAGACTTATGGGATCAAGCATGTGGGACCTGATCAAAGATCTGTTCGGCTTTATGGGCAAGCGCAAAAAGTTCTGGCTGGCGCCGCTCATCATTGTGATGCTGCTGCTCGGCGCGCTGATCGTCCTTGGGCAGGGCTCTGCGGTGGCGCCTTTCATCTACACCCTGTTCTGAGCGCGAGGCTGCGCCAGAGGTCCTGCCGCCGCGTCCGGACGCAGCGCTGACGCAGGACAATTACCCCCGCTGGCGTAGTGCTATGGTGGCGAGCGCGCTGAAGCTGGACACCCTGACCGGGCCAGGGCAGCTGCGCGCCGTCATGCGGGAAGCATGCACCGCGGGCGCGCCAACTTGTCTGATGCAGGACCGACCATGAAACGCTTTTCATCCTTCAGTAAATCCACCCTCATCATGGGAGCAGTTGTACTTGCCCTGCTGGGGTGGTACGGCTGGTCCCAGCTCAGTGACCAGGGGCCGGGTGAGGGTTTTATCAGTGGCAACGGCCGCATCGAGGCCACCGAAATCGACATTGCCACCCGGTTGCCCGGCCGGGTTGAGGAAATTCTCGTCCGCGAAGGTGACTTCGTGACTGCAGGGCAGGTGGTGGCGCGGATGCAGATCGATTCGCTTGAAGCTCAGCGTGAGGAAGCCCGCGCCGCCCATGAGGAGGCGCTGCATGCCGTTGCGGCTGCCAAAGCGCAGATCGGTCTGCGCGAGAGTGATGTCGCAGCGGCGATCGCAGTCGTCACCCAGCGTGAGGCCGAGCTCGAAGCAGCCCAGCGGCGGGCAGCACGTACCGAAGCGCTGGCTCAGCAAGGATCTGCCTCGCGTCAGCAGCTGGACGACGATCGCGCCCGGGCACGCAGTGCCGAAGCGGCGGTAGCCGCGGCCCGCGCTCAGGTGGCGGCTGCGCGCGCGGCGCTGGAGGCGGCAAAGGCACAACAGGTCGGAGCGGAATCGCGCGTCGGCGCCATGCAGGCGACGATCGGACGGATCGAGGCGGACCTGCGCGACAGCGAGCTGAAGGCGCCGCGGGACGGCCGCGTCCAGGTGCGGGTCGCGCAGCCCGGCGAAGTGCTCGGCGCCGGCGGCCGGGTGCTCAATCTGCTCGATCTTGCTGACGTCTACATGACGTTTTTTGTGCCGGAGGTCGTCGCTGGTCGGCTGGCGCTCGGCAGCGAGGTGCGGTTGGTGCTGGACGCCGCACCGGATTACGTAATCCCCGCCAGGGTTTCGTTTGTCGCCAGTCAGGCCCAGTTCACACCTAAAACCGTCGAAACCGCATCAGAACGGCAGAAACTGATGTTCCGCGTTCGGGCCCAGATTCCGCCGGCGCTGCTCAGGCGTTACCTGGAGCAGGTGAAAACCGGTGTGCCAGGCGTCGCCTGGCTGAAGCTCGACCCTGACGCCCCCTGGCCACCACAGCTGGAGGTGCGCGAAGAGCTGCTGCAGCTGCTGACCGATGAGCAGTAACCACGTCGCCCGGCTGCAGGGCGTGCGCCTGAGCTATGGTGAGGTGCGCGCGCTGGCTGGTGTGGACCTGACACTCCCGGCGGGTTGCATGGTGGGTCTGATCGGTCCGGACGGGGTCGGCAAGTCCAGTCTGCTGGCACTGGTTTCGGGCTCCCGCAAGATTCAAGAGGGCAGGGTCGAGGTTTTCGGCGGCGATATGGCCGAGCGGCGCCATCGCAATCGGGTGGTACCGCGCATCGCCTACATGCCGCAAGGGCTGGGCCGCAATCTCTATCCGACTCTGTCGGTGGAAGAGAATCTGCAATTCTTCGCCCGTCTGTTTGGCCACGACGCAGCTGAGCGCCGCCACCGCATCGATGAGCTGACCGAGGCCACTGGTCTTCACCCTTTTCTGCGGCGTCCCGCGGGCAAACTCTCCGGGGGCATGAAACAGAAGCTGGGACTCTGCTGCGCGCTGATCCACGATCCTGATCTGCTGATCCTCGACGAGCCGACCACTGGCGTTGATCCGCTGGCGCGGGCCCAGTTCTGGGAACTGATCGGTCGTATTCGCCTGCAACGGCCGGGCATGAGTGTCCTGGTGGCTACCGCTTACATGGACGAGGCCGAACGTTTCGACTGGCTGGTGGCCATGGACGAGGGACAGATCCTTGCCACCGGCACACCTGCACAGCTGCTGCAGCAGACCGCCACGGCCTCGCTGGAAGCAGCCTTCGTTGCGCTGTTGCCGGATCGGCGCAAGCAAGGGCATGCGCCGGTCAGCATTCCGCCGCTGCTGGTCGACGATGGCGATATTGCCATTGAGGCGCGCAATCTGACGCTGCGCTTCGGCGATTTCGTGGCGGTGAGTGATGTCAGCTTCCGCATTCGCCGGGGCGAGATCTTCGGCTTCCTCGGCTCCAACGGCTGCGGCAAGACCACCACCATGAAAATGCTCACCGGGCTGCTGGAGGCGAGCGAAGGGCAGGCGTGGCTGTTCGGCAGGAAAGTCAGTCCGAAGGATGTTGCGACCCGCCGGCGCGTTGGTTACATGTCACAGGCGTTTTCCCTCTACAGCGAACTGACCGTGCGCCAGAACCTGGTGCTCCACGCTCGACTGTTCGGGGTGCCAGTGGCAGAAATCCCCGACCGGGTCAGCGAGATGCTGGAGCGTTTCGGGCTGGCAGCCGTGGCCGAAGCACTGCCCGCCAGTTTGCCACTGGGGATGCGGCAGCGGCTGTCGCTGGCAGTCGCGATGGTCCACAAACCGGAACTGCTGATTCTCGACGAACCGACGTCTGGCGTGGACCCGGTGGCGCGTGATGCTTTCTGGCGGTTGCTGGTGGAGCTGTCCCGGCGCGAGCGGGTAACCATCTTCCTCTCGACCCACTTCATGAATGAGGCTGAGCGCTGCGACCGCATGTCCCTGATGCATGCAGGTAGAGTGCTCGACAGCGACGAGCCGGCCCGGCTGGTGGAAAAACGCGGGGCCGCCACCCTGGAACAAGCGTTCATCGAGTACCTGCTGGAGGCTGGCGCCAGCAGCGACGCGCCCGCCGCCGGAAAGGCTCCGGTGGCCATTGCCTCGCCACAGCCGGCGGCATCTCCGTCGCGCCCTCCGATGTTCAGCTGGCAGCGGATGGTGAGTTATTTGTGGCGCGAGACGCTGGAGCTGCAGCGCGATCCCATCCGCGCGACGCTGGCGCTGGCGGGATCCATCATGCTGATGTTCGTGATCGGTTTCGGCATCAGTCTCGATGTCGAGGACCTGCGCTATGCAGTGCTGGATCGCGACGACACCACGCTCAGCCGCGACTATGCACTGCAGCTGTCCGGTTCGCGCTACTTCATCGAACAGCCGCCGCTCACCGATTACCAGCAGCTCGACCGCCGCATGCGCAGCGGCGAGGTCTCGCTGGCTATCGAGATCCCTTCCGGTTTTGCGCGCAAGGCGCTGGCCGGGCGGCCGGTGGAGATCGGAGCGTGGGTGGACGGCGCCATGCCGCAGCGGGCCGAGACCCTCAAAGGGTACGTGCAGGGAATGCATCAGCACTGGCTGATGACCCAGCTGGCCGAGCGGGGCGGCACTCTCCCCACCACCGCCACGATCCAGACCCGCTTCCGGTACAACCCCGACGTACGCAGCCTGCCGGCGATGGTACCGGCGGTGATCCCGTTGTTACTGCTGATGCTGCCGGCCATGCTTACCGCCCTGGCAGTGGTGCGGGAGAAGGAGACCGGTTCCATCACCAATTTCTATGTAACGCCGGTCACCCGCAGTGAGTTCCTGCTGGGCAAGCAGCTGCCCTATGTGGTGCTGGCGATGGTTAACTTCCTGCTGATGAGCCTGCTGGCGGTGACCATTTTCGGCGTGCCGGTCAGTGGCAGCTTTGCGGCGCTGACACTGGCTGCACTGATTTTCAGTTTTGTCGCCACCGGCATGGGGCTGCTGGCGTCGGCGGTCACCCGCAGTCAGATTGCCGCGATGTTCTTCACCATGATCGGCACCATGGTGCCGGCGACCCAGTTCTCCGGACTGATTGATCCCGTCTCTTCGCTTGAGGGAGCAGGGCGTATGGTGGGCGAACTCTACCCTGCGACCCACATGGTCACCATCAGCCGCGGGATATTCAGCAAGGCGCTGGGGCTTGCCGACCTGAGTGCGGCCTACTGGGCGATGCTGCTCTCGGTGCCCGTCATCATGGGGCTGGCGATCATGCTGCTGAAGAAACAGGAGCGCTGACATGACGCTGCGCTCACTGGCCAACATCTATCACCTGGGTGTCAAGGAGCTGTGGAGCCTGTGGCGCGATCCGATGATGCTGGTGCTGATCGTTTACGTGTTTACCGTGGGCGTTTACAGTGGCGCCAAAGCGTTGCCGGAGACGCTCAATCATGCCCCGATCGCGATTGTTGACGAAGATGACTCGGCGCTCTCCCGGCAGATCATCTCCGCGTTCTATCCACCCCAGTTCACGCTGCCGCAGCTGATCAGTCCCGCCGAGATGGATCAGGGCATGGATGCCGGACGGTTCACGTTTGCCCTGCACATCCCACGGGGCTTCCAGCGCGACCTGCTGGCAGACCGCGACCCGGAGCTGCAGCTCAATGTCGATGCCACCCGTATGAGTCAGGCCTTCACCGGCAGCAGTGCGGTGCAGCAGATCGTGCAGGGCGAGGTCAACGAGTTTATCGTGCGCGAACGGCGCACTGCACAGGCGCCCGTCGATCTGGTATTGCGGGCGCGTTTCAATCCGGCGCTGGAGCGGGCCTGGTTCGGCAGTCTGATGCAGGTGATTAACTACATCACCATGCTTTCCATCATCCTCACCGGGGCGGCGCTCATTCGCGAGCGCGAACGCGGCACGGTCGAACATCTGCTGGTAATGCCGGTGACGCCGACGGAAATCATGCTCGCCAAGGTCTGGTCGATGGGGCTGGTGGTGCTGGTTGCAGCAGCCGTGTCGCTGCAGCTGGTCGTGCAGGGCGTGATCGGCGTGCCGGTGGAGGGTTCGCTGCCACTGTTCTTCACAGGTGCCGCCCTGTGCCTGTTCGCGACCACCTCAATGGGAATTTTTCTGGCCACCCTGGCGCGCAATATGCCTCAGTTCGGCATGCTGCTGATCCTCATTATCATTCCGCTGCAGATGCTCTCCGGCGGCTCAACCCCACGGGAAAGCATGCCGGAGCTGGTGCGGAACGTGATGCTGGCTGCGCCCACCACCCACTTTGTAGAGGTGGGGCAGGCCATTCTTTATCGCGGCGCTGGCCTGGAGACGGTCTGGAAACCGTTCCTGGCACTGGCGCTGATCGGCTCAGTGATGTTCGCCGGCTCGCTGCTGCGCTTCCGCAAGGCCATCACGCGGATGGCCTGAACTGCCTTATTCGGTTTCCTCAAGCTGACTCAGGAACCCGGCGATGGCTTCGGCCACCACCACGTTACCCGCTGGCGTCCAGTGCTGGTCGTAGGTGTAGTAGGTCTGGATACCGCCGGCGGTCGCTTCCTGCAGCGGCCGGGTCAGCGAGAAACAGTCGAGCCCCGCCGCCGAGCAGTGGCTCATGAACACCGCTTCCTGATTGTCGAGATTGGCGAAAACTTCCTCTCGCAGCTGGTCGGCATCACGTTTTGCCAGTCGTTCGCGACCATAGGCCAGGAAATGTCGCAGCTGGTCAGCCGGAATGCTTTCAGCCGCCAGCGGCAAGACCACATGCGGGGCACTCGGTGCGTAGAGGAACACCGGGCGGATGCCGTGCTCACGGCACAGCTCGGCGAAGCTGGTCATGATGTCGCGCGTTGCCTGCCAGGCGGGGGAACTGGCAAAGGCTTCCCGCCCGACATTGAGATACAGCAGTCGCTTCGGCGTGAAGGCATAGAACTGCTCGCCCTTTGCTCCCGCCACGCGGACCGGCATGAAGCCGACCTGCTCTGCAAAGCCGGGAACGGGGCTGCCGGCACCGACCTGTTCAAATACGGTGAGGGAGAGACGGTCCAGCCCCCGGGTGACAGGCGAGCTCTTGAATGCGACGCGAAAGTGCTCGCCAAGGCGGTTGCTCAGCGGAGCCTGCATGTTCTCATCCGGTGCTGCCTGGGTGGCCACTTCCTCCTTGAAATCATTGCCTTCGTAGATCATGAAGAACGCCACCGCCGGTTTAAGATCGGTGCCGTAATACATGAAGTTGTTGAGATAAGTACGCGGCCCGGCACCAGAAACACCTAGGTTATAGAGCTGCTTGCCGGTCAGATCCTGAAGCAGCTCAGTCCAGCCCTCAGCATCCGAAACATGGGACCCGGCGACGAAGGAATCGCCCACCGCGACGATGTCGTAGTGCGGCTGCTCGCCGCGCGGATTGCGGAAGCCACGCTCATCGGTGGTCAGCACAATCGGGACGGCACCATAGCCGGGCGGAGCATCGGGATAGGAGCGGGGATGTTCCGGCTGGTCTTCCCAGATCAGCTCGTAGCGTTCATTGGGGGGACGGTGCCGGACCACCCCGGTCATGCCAACCGTCTCGGTGTGGCCGGAATCACCTTCTACTGCTGTTTCAACATACCGCGGGCCGTTGTTGAGGAAGTGCGCCAGATAGGTAAAAGCCAGCAACGCCACCAGCGTGGTGGTTGCCATGATGGCGGTGTTGGCCAGTGAGCGATGCAAAGGTTCGCGGTTCCAGAGCGCCGCCGCAACCGCCCAGAGCAGTGGGGTGAGCAGCAGCAGAACACCGAAATGGCCCTGCGAGTAGCGATTGAAGAGCACCGGTTTCCAGTTGACGATGAGGTCGATGACATCTGTGGGCCCCTGCCAGCTCCACCACCAGAAGCTGATAAACAGGACGGCGAGAGCACACAGGCGACGGATCAGATGAGCGGTCGAAGGCATGGCAATTCCGGCTGGATGGAGGAGGGGCCTCGGTGGTCATTAAGCGTTAGCGGCCCGCTAAAAAGTCGAAGATGGTAAGCAGCGTCTGCGGCTACTGTCCAGCCGCGGCCAACCTTCCGTTCAGCTGGCGCCGGGCAAGGCCGCAGCGGCGCCGGGTGTTTCTGCCAGCTCGTCAGCCTGGCCGCCATAATCGCGGCCGATAAGCAGATAAATGCCGGGCAGAATATACATGGTGAACAGCGTGCCGATCGTCATGCCCGCTGCGATCACCACCCCCATCGAGAAGCGGGCATTAGCGCCCGGGCCGGATGCGATCAGCAGCGGGACCATCGCCAGCACCAGCGCCGCCGTGGTCATCAGCACCGGCCGCAGCCGGATGGCCGCAGCCTGGGCGATTGCGGTGCGCTTACTGAGCCCCTGCTGCTGCAGACGGTTGGCGAACTCGACGATCAGGATGCCGTGTTTGCTGATAACGCCCACCAGCGTCAGCAGCCCCACCTGTGAATAGATGTTGAGAGAGGCGCCCGGCAGCTGAAACATCGCCAGTACGTTGAGTACCAGCAGCGCGCCGCTGATCGACATCGGCACGGTTACCAGCATGATGAGCGGATCGCGGAACGACTCGAACTGTGCCGACAGCACCAGGTAGATCACAAGCAGGGCGAACAGGAAGGTGATCAGCAGCGAAGAGCCTTCGCGCTTGAACTGCCGGCTCTCGCCCGCGTAATCGATGCTGAAGCCGGCCGGCAGCAGTTCTGCAGCGATCGCTTCCAGCTCGGCCAGTGCATCGCCGAGGATGACACCGGGACGCGGCACCCCCGTCAGCGTAACCGCATTGAGCTGCTGGAAGCGGTTGAGCGACTGTGGTTCCACTTCCCGCTCCAGCCGGACGATGGTTGACAGCGGAATGAGATCGCCGCTGGCGGTGCGGGTGTAGTAATTCATCAGCGCCTCCGGCGTGAGCCGGTCGATCCGCTGCGCCTGCGGAATGACATCGTAGGAACGGCTGAATGAGGAGAAACGATTGACGTAAGCGCCCGACAGCATGGCAGAGAGATCACGACTCACCGTCGCCATGTCGATGCCAAGCAGTGCCGCCTTGTCGCGATCGATCACAATGCGCTGGCGCACACGGTCGATCTTGGTGTCGGTGTTGAGGAAGATGAATTTGCCGCTCTGGAGGGCCCGCTCCAGAATCTGATCGGCCGTCTCCTGAATCACCTCCGGGTCACTGGTAGAGCCGATCACGAATTCTACCGGCAGACCGGAGCCGCCGGTTGGCAGGGGCGACGGGACCAGCGCCGCCGTCTGATAGCCGGTAACCTGCTCCACCCGCTGCTGCAGGCCGCCATCGAGAATCTGCTGCGCGGTCAGGTCTCGTTCTTCCCACGGGCGCAGCACAAATCCGCCAAAGGCGGCATTGCCCGTTGCGCCCATCCCCATGCCGATGCCCATGAAGTGTTCACCAGAACCTTCGGTGGTAGCTGCAATTTCTGCATATTGCTGCGCAAAGCGGGTCAGGTATTCCAGAGTGACGTTGGGATCACTTTCGCCGATGTGAAAGATCAGTCCGAGATCCTCTCCCGGCGCCAGCTCCTCCGGCACATTGACGAACAGCAGGTAACAGGAAACCAGCACCACGGCACCCAGTGCCAGCGTGGCGCCGCGCTGCTCCAGCACGCGGTCAAGATCGCGCTGATAGGCCTGCCGCAGCCGTTCGAACTGATGATCGAGCCACGCCTCGAGGCGTCCCTGCCGGCCTTCTCCGGAAGCGCGCAGCATCTTCGAGCACATCATTGGCGACAGCGTGAGCGCCACCACGCCGGACAGCAGCACGGAACCTGCCAGAGTGAACGCGAATTCGGTGAACAGCGTGCCGGTCATACCGCCGACGAAGCCGATTGGCAGATAAACAGCGACCAGCGTAGTGGTCATCGCCACTACGGGCCAGGCCAGCTCGCGCGCTCCCTGCAGGGCGGCGCTCAGCCGGTCCTCGTCGGCCTCGATGTGACGGTGGATGTTTTCCAGCACGATGATGGCATCGTCCACCACAATGCCGATGCCCAGCACCATGGCGAGCAGCGTCAGCAGGTTGATGCTGAAGCCCATCAGCAGCATCAGGAAGAGGGCGCCTATCAGCGACAGCGGTACCGTGACCGCCGGAATCAGTACCGACCGCAGTGACCCGAGGAACAGGAAAATCACTACGATGACGATGATCACCGCCTCGACGATGGTCTTCATCACCTCGTTGATCGCGTTGCGGATGTAGACCGTGCTGTCGTAAGAGGCCATGCCCTCGATTTCATGGGGCAGCTGGGGCAGGATCTCGTCATGCCAGAGGCGGTTGACCTCATCGATGACGGTCAGCGCACTGGCATCAGTTGCCACATGGATCCCGATGTCGACCGCACTGCGGCCATCGATCATGGCGTCCGAACTGTAGTTGTCGGAGCCGAGCTCCACCGTGGCGATGTCGCCGAGCCGGACGATGGCCCCGTTCTCCTGACGCACCACCAGGCGCTGGAACTGCTCCACTGTCTGCAGATCGGTGGTGGCAGTCAGGTCGACCATCATCATCGACCCTTTGCTGCTGCCCACTGCTGACAGGATATTGTTATTGCGGAGCGCAGTGGCGACATCGCCCCCCGTCAGGCCGAATGCAGCCATCCGTTCTGGCTTCAGCCAGATCCGCATGGCGAAGCTCCTGGCGCCGCCCAGCTCGGTGCTCTGCACCCCGGGAATGGTGGCGAACTTGGGCTCCACTTCGCGGATCACGTAATCGGTGAGCTGATTGACGCTCAGCGTGTCGCTGTAAAAGCCGAGATAAATCGCTGCCAGCGTTTCGCCCACCTTGAGATCGATTGAGGAGTCCTCCGCGCCTTCCGGCATCTCATTGCGCAGCTTGTTGACGCGACTCGAAACCTGCGTCAGCACCTCGTCGGGGTCGGCGTCCTTGTGGACATGGATATTGATGACGCTGGTGCCGGCGACACTGGAGGAGGCGATGTAATCGATGCCTTCCGCCTTGGCAATCTCGCGCTCGAGCGGGGTGGTGATGAAACCCTGGACCAGATCAGCATCGGCTCCGATGTACGGCGTAGTGACGGTGATCAGCGCGTTTTCGAGCAGCGGATACTGGCGCACGTTGAGTTCGGTCGCAGCCCGCATGCCCAGCAGCAGGATAAACAGGCTGACAACCGTCGCCAGTACCGGTTTGCGAATGAAGATGTCGGTGAATTTCATCGGCCACCTCAGCCGTTGGCGGGCGCGGGGTGGAGACTGGCATCCGGCTGCACGCGATTGTCGATCAGCGCGTGGCCGCCATGACGCAGTTTCAGCAGACCGCTGGTCGCCACGAGCTCGCCGTCAGCCAGCCCCTCGCGCACCTCGATGAGGTCACCGTAGGCATTGCCCAGCGTGACAAAGCGCTGCTCCACCTGATGGAGCCCGGGCTGCTCTGCACTTTCGGCCGGGGTCAGTACGAACACCGTGGTGCCATAGGGGCGGTAGCCCACAGCCGACTGCGGGATGACCACCAGCGGTCGCGGCTCGCCCAGTTTCAGCTCAGCGGAGGCGAACATGCCGGGGCGCAGCAGCTGTCCGGGATTGCGCAGCGTGGCCTGCACGGTGAAGTTGCGGGTTCTGGCATCGACCGAAGGTTCGATGGCGGTCACGATACCGCTGAATGTCCGCTCATCAAGCGCATCGACCCGGGCAATGACTGTGTCCCCGGTGGTTACCGCCGCGATGTAAGTTTCCGGCAGCGTGAAATTGAGGAACAGCGGATCGAGCGACTGCAGCCCGATGATGGTGTCGCCAGCCGCAACGAACTGCCCCAGGTTGACCTGACGGATACCGAGCACACCGGCAAAGGGTGCTCGCAGCGTTTTCTGCTCGATGCGGGCTTCCTGAGCGGCAACATTGGCGCGAGCCTGATCCAGCTCACTCTGCCGGCGGTCCACGTCGGCCTGCGAGGTACTGCGCGTTGCTGCCAGCTGTCTGACGCGCTGCAGCTCAATTTCCGCGAGCCGCGCGGCGGCTTTCAGGGACTCCAGCTCGGCCCGGTCGGCAGCGGTGTCCAGTGTCACTACTACGGCGCCGGCTTCGACTGTGGCACCGTTGTCGAAGTGAATGGCATCAACGATGCCGGGCACCTCAGTGGCGAGGTTGGCGCCATTGACCGGCATCAGCGTGCCGACAGCGGTGAGCGAGGGCTGCAAGGTCTCGGTGATGGCGGCAGCCGCCGTGACGGAGGCCGGCGGGATTGGCATATTGTCGAAGAATTCATTCATCTTCTGACGGCCGAACCACTGCATGAACAGCACCGCCGCGAACAGCAGGGTGGTCACCAGCACGATGAACCACATCCGGTTTTGTTGGAAGCTCTTCCTCATGAAATATCACCAGGCAGCGGCAGTGCGGGAGTTTTCCGAGTACCGGCCATTGGTTGCAGCGGTCGGGAACTCGATCCGGCGCGCAATTAAAGCTGAGAACCCAGCGCCCGCCAAGTGACAGTTTGGCAACCACCAGAGGCGGGCAGGAGCTCAGCTGAAACTTTCGCGGCGACAACGGGGTCATACCGGCTTTGAGATATATGAGGGTGAGCCATGCCCAGCGCCGACAAGGCCCATATTTTACTGGTGGAAGACGAGCGAGGCATTTCCTCTGCCTTTGCGCTGCTACTGAAGATCGAAGGCTTCCGGGTGACAGTGGCAGCGGACGGCCAGGCCGCGCTCGACATGCTGGATCAGAGCAAACCCGATCTCATTCTGACTGACCTGCGAATGCCTGTGATGGACGGTCTGGAGCTGATCCAGCGCGTCCGGGCCGAACCGCAGCATGCCAGCATACCCATCCTGCTGATGAGCGGTGCGTTGCCGGAAAGTGTTGCCCCGGCGCCGTTCGGTGGCGCCGATGCTTTCCTGCAAATGCCGGCCGGTGTAGCGGAGCTGCTCAATGTCATCGAAAGACTGCTGAAAGAGCGCGCTCAGGCAGCCTGAAACTTGCTCCATCGCCTTTCGAATCGGTAAAGTGCTGCCCTTTTTGGGTCACTGATTGCATGTCTCGCTTTTCTGCGCTGGTCAGGTGGGCCGGCGTTGAGCTCAATACCACCTCACACGCCGAAAAACTGCTATCCGGCCTGGGTGCATTACTGGCGCTGGGTGCCGTGTGCACCGTCTGTCACCTCTGGCTCGATGGCACGGCCGCCATTCTGGTCGCTTCCTCGATGGGGGCGTCAGCTGTACTGCTGTTCGCTGTCCCTCACGGGACGCTTTCCCAGCCATGGCCTGTGATCGGCGGACATCTCGTCTCAGCCGCTATTGGCGTTGCGTGTCAGCAGTGGCTGGGCAGCACCTGGCTGACCCCGGCCCTCGCTACCGGCCTCGCCATCTGCGCCATGCAGTATCTGGGCTGTCTGCACCCGCCCGGCGGCGCCACGGCCTTGGCTGCCGTCATTGGCGGCCCGGCCATCCATCAGCTCGGCTATGGCTATCTCGTAACCCCGATCCTTGTCAATGTTGCCCTGCTGATGGCGGTTGCTCTGATCTTCAACAATCTGTTCTCGTGGCGCCGCTATCCGCTGGCGTGGATGCCCGCCAGAGCACAGGGTGTGCACGATGCCGCAGGGCGTGACCTGCTGAGTCAGGAGGACCTGAATGCCGCGCTGCGCAGCCAGAACTCCATCGTGGCAGTTTCCACTGAGGAGCTGGCCGAGCTGTTCGAAGTGGCGCTGAAGCAGGCGCGCCAGGGTAAGCGGCCTCTCGAAATCAAGGACGGTGAGTGCTACAGCAACGGCCTGGTGGGTGCTGAGTGGAGCGTGCGGCGGGTAGTGCGGCAGCTGGGGCAGAGCGGCAAGCGCAGGGTGCACTACAAAGTAGTGGCCGGCGCCGACGCTGGCAGCACCGGCTCAGTCGCCTATATGGAGTTTCTCGGCTGGGCTCGTGTATATGTTCATGAGGTGGAGGGGCTCTGGCTGCGTCAGCCCGCAACTCCGCCGACCGACCGCCCCGGCGAACCAGAGGCGCTGGCCAGCTGACTGTTAGCGGCCAGGACGGCGAGCCGGCTGGCCACCGGACCGGTCACTCGTGCGATGAGTTCGAGCTCGCCACGGGTAAAGTCGGGTCGGTAGTAGTCAGGCGGGTGCAGTCCAGTGGCCGCGTCAGCGATCTGATCAGCGGACCGGTTCAGCTCACAGTGTTCAAACAGGTTGGCCAGCGTCGCCCGTGGCTGCTCGCACAGCGCTTCGTAGGAAACCAGCAGGGTTGCGTGGCGCAGCGCCGCATCTGCCGTCAGCGTGTCAGCGACGTGGCGGTACAGGTCAGCCCAGTATATGGCCCAGCCCTCAACTTCCTTACCTTGCACCCAGAGCTCGGCGACCCGGGCCGTTATGTCGCTACGGCCAGCATTGACCGGCCGGCGGTCCAGTCCGAACTCGTAATGCCCCACACGGCGCATATGCTCCAGCGCCCGCGGCGATTGTGATTCGCCAGCCGCAAACAGGCGTTGCTGCTTGATCAGTGACGCGATATGCCAGACCGGGTCGCGCACTACGACGACAAAGCGCGCCGCTGGATAAAGCTGGTGCAGATAGGGAAGGCGCGTCAGATTGTAATTCCCTTTTACGACATAGCGGCTGCCACCGCGCACCGCCAGCAGTTTGCGGATGTGCTCATCGTAGAATTGCTCAAATGCCGGATGCCGGGTGGTCCGATCGAGTCCTGCCTGGCGGGCTGGGTCATGGAGGTGCGGAAAGAAGGCCATCCACAATACCTCCTCGAACGCTTCCGGACTCTCCGCGGTTACCGTAATGCCGTCGCGATGGGCACGCTCCTGCGCTTGCTGAGGGCGCTGGGGCAGCAGTGCCAGCCAGCGATTCCACCAGTACGGCGTGAACAGCGGCGGAAAGTCGAGATAGCGATGCGTGACAACCGCGGGATGAGCCGCCAGCAGCTCCAGCAGCTTGGTAGTGCCGGCACGAGCCAGGCCGGCGATATACACCGGCCGGTCAACCTGAATGCCTTCGAGGACGTCGCGAAGGAGCGCCGTCTCGGCATTGCCCAGCCGAATGGCCGCCGCGGGGTGACGGTGCTGCCAGCCACCCAGCAGATGCACCCAGGTCGGCACATGCCACTCGCTGCTATGCGTGGTGCTGCTGCGCGCCCTGATCATTCGACCCGCGCCCAGCGCCAGGTCAGCAGGGAAATCGCGATCATGGTCGGCAGGAAAATCGCCAGCCATGAACGCATCCAGGCCGGCCCGAAGGGCAGGTAGGCGATGGGGGCGAGGTCGATTTCCACCCGCTCCACGGCGCTGTCACCGGGCAGATATCCCAGGGGGTTGGCAATCAGCCAGTTCCACCATTGCCGCTTTTCGACCCGCGGCACCGGTTTGGTAATGGGGATATCAGCCAGCTCGGTGGCGCCATCATGCAGACGCAGCCGCGGTGCGCTGGATTCGGTAACCCACTCGGGCAGTACTGACGCTGGCACAACGCGAACTGCCGGCGGATGATCGGCCGCCGGCAGCGTACGACTATAGTCGACCTCCAGCCAGGAGAGCAGTGCAATCAGCGGCAGGGCGGCCACCAGTGACGGCAGCAGGACCAGCCCCAGATGCCGGAATGCCGTGCGGAACTGCGCAGCAATCAGCGGCGCCGCGTCTGCGAACTCCCCGTCAAAATGCTGCAGTTGCTGACGCGCCGCGCGTGCTTCGCGCTTGGCTTCGGCAATCGCTCGCTGTGGTGAAAGCAGGCGATAGAGCAGCAGGGTGCCCGCGCCCGCGATGGCGGCCCAGATGATGAGCCTGAGTGCAGGCGGCAGTGCCGCAGCGAGCGCCATGTCAATCAGTGCGAACAGCGGCTCTGGCAGATTGAACAGACCCATACATCATCTCCACTACTGCACACCTCGGCTACTGCAGGCGGCGTTGCTCTCGACCTGCATCACGCTGCTGACGTGCATGTGCTGCAGCAAGTGCCGGCGAGATCTCCTCATGCGGCTGGCGGCCATAATGCGGTGGAGTACTGGCTGTTACGGGTTCGCGCTGACGCTCTCTGCGCGCGCGCAGCAACCGGCGAACTGGCCATGCCAGCACAAAGAAGAGCGCGATTCCGATCGCAGCCACAACGCCCCACAGGGCAGCGAGCAGACTGAGTCCGGCGCCGGGGCCTACGTAGGCAGTAGCTGATGAAGCGGCCAGAACGAGCGGGGCAGCGGCAAGAAGGGCCTGGCACTGTTTGTATCTGGTGCGCTGGATCATCGCTTATCTCCTCTGTGGCGCGAGCTGACGGCGAAACGCTTCGTCCAGAAATTCCGGGAAGATGCGCTGACCGGCTGAGATCACGGGAATGTAGTGATCGCCGGACCCACCTCTGATCGGATTGATGAACTCCCAGGCAATTTCTCCTGCCGGTGTCACTTCGAATAACCGGCCGCCATCCGACTCCGTCACCAGGCGGTTGCCGTTAGGCAGCGTTTCAGCAGAACTGCGCACTCCGCTGTCGAAGGGATGCTCATCGTTTCCTGTATAACTCCAGACAATCGCGTGTGTGAGGGGGTTCAGCTCAAGTACCCGCGAGCGATTCATTTCGTGATAGTTCGCAACATTATCGAACAGCGTAAAGTTACCGTTGAGCAGCGCTCGCGCATCATGCTGGACCAGCCAGTCGCTGCGTCGCGTCCAGCTCACCTTGCCGGTATCGAGGTCGATGAGTGCAATGGCTGAAGGGTGACGAAAAGAGACCAGCACCTGATGAGATTTGCCCTGCGCCGGCGCAAATGCTGCTGCAAGTGACTCATCGATGTATTGCACGCTGTTGGCATGCAGCGGATCGCCCAGTGCATAGCCCGGCGCGAGATAGAGCACTTCGAAAAAGGGAGTCTCGAGAAAGGCGTCTGCCAGCGATATCCTGGCCAGCTCACGTCCGTCAGTGCCTGCAACGATGACCACGAAGTCGTTCAGCCAGGGACGCTGAAGTCCGTGAAAACCGGGAATCGGCTCATCCACGAACTCATGCGTGAGCACCACGATATCGCCGTTCGGCAGAATGTCGAGGTCGTGATGTGCGTGAACGTGATAACGCCAGATGAGTCTGGAATCTTTATCAAGGCGGATCAGCCCGTAACCCCAGGGCGTGTCGTTGTCGGCAGTGATAACAACCGCCAGGTCGCCGTTGGGAAACAGACGCACTTTATCCCAATAGATGCGGTCCGCGGGGCGTGGCGCGCGCCCGGCAGGACTCTGATCCCAGATATTCTCGTACGGCAGGGACCATCGATGCAGAATGTTGCCGTCGGCATCGATCAGGTTGGCATAGCTGCCGTCACCGGAAGTGTACAGGGTATAACCCTTCTGCATGAGCTCGGGGCGCCTGATCGTGACTCCACGCTCCGAGCGGCGCGTCTCACGCCAGAGATGTGTCTGGGTGTACAGATCCGTTGCTGCACTCTGGGCGCTCAGTGCCCGCGCAGCGTTCCAGGCGTCGTGGAAGTGGCGGTACGGCCATCGCTCGGTAAGGGCCACGAAGATTCCGGCCATAAAAGCGAGCAGCACAATTCCCAGACTGAACAGCAGCATGCCGATACGATCAGAGCGTTGCATGAGTACCTCTTTTCCGCGAATCGGCTGATGTGACAGCGCAGCAGGAAATTAGGTCAGCCTGTGGTTGTAAGGCCCACCAGGTAAAATCGGACGAAGGGAAGTTTCAGACGGAGACTTCAGAAAAGTCGCGAGGACGCGGCGCAGACGGAGCTGCGCCGATCGTAACAGAAGAGCTGAATCACTCAGCTGTGTCGCTGCACCGGGATATTATTGGGCAATCGCGATGGTGCCGCGCATGGCCGCGAAGTGGCCGGGGAAGGAGCAGAAAAAGAGATACTCCTCGCCTTCCTTGAGCAGATCGGTCGAGAACGTTACCGAATCCTCTTCACCCGGTCCGATCACCTTGGTATGCGCCAGTACACGGTCGTCGTCGGGCTTCAGATAATCTTTATCGAGACCAGCTCGCATGCCATCCGTCGCAATGCCATTTACATCGGACGCCTTGCTGAGCACCCAGTTGTGACCCATCACATTTTTGGCAAGCTTGCCTGTGTGCGTCAGGTGGACAGTGAATTCGTCGCACGCGGGGTCGATGTTGATAGCCGTGGTGTCATAGCTCAGCGTATCGCCGGTATTGATGGTAATTTCACACTCCGCAGCAGCGGCAAGTGCCGAAAGGCCGCTCGCAGCGACAGCCAGAGCAGCGGCTGCTACCCATTTTGAGAATTTCATTATTCCTCCTTCAGGCGCGTCAGCGCCTCATTACAACAGAAAATACCCGAGTTGGGCTGGAAGCCGAGCAGTTAGTTCCGCTCGTCACAGAGGTAGTCGAGGGTTGATTTGACTGGCTCGACAGGCTTAAGGTTGCTTCACGGCAGCAGTTGCCAGCAATCACCGGCAGTCCTGAATAACAACCATGCTAAAACGACAGGGTGGCCCATGCAACGTCTCTTCCGACCGCTCCGCGCTCTCAGCTTCCTGGTGCTCGCTCTCCTGATCGTGGCAGCTCTCTACGCAGCGTACATATCGCTCAAGTATTGGGGACCCATCGCCGTCTGACAGGGATGCGATTATGAACAGCAGGCAGGCACGCCTATTCGCCATCGGCTCCACCGCTGCGGCGACCATTATCTTTCTCGGCCTGACAATCGACAGTCACCGTCAGTTTCCCACGCTCACCAATGCGGAAAATATCACGCCGGAGGTGAAGCACGGCATGGCGGTGTGGCACAAATACAACTGCATCAACTGCCACACGCTGTTCGGGGAAGGTGCCTACTATGCACCTGATCTGACCAAAATCACCAAGCATCGGGGCCAGGAATATCTGAAGGCTTATATGCGCAACCCGGCGCTGTTTTATGATGAGCAGCGACACCGGCGGCTGATGCCGAACCAGAATCTGGGCGAAGAAGAAATTTCCGATCTCATTGCATTTCTGGACTGGGTGAGCAATGTCGACAACCAGGGCTGGCCGCCACGTCCGATTCTGGTCACGGGCGGCATGGTGCCCGGTGCCATGGCGGCGCTCAGCGGCGGTGATGTCAACGCAGCACCACCGGGCCTGAAGCCGGTTGACCCGGACGACGACGACCGCGCTCTGGGTGAGCAGGTCTTCTTCACAGCAGTGCCGGCCTGCAGTGCCTGTCACTCAACCGCGCCTGATGTCAATCTTGCCGGCCCCACCATGGCGGGACTGCGCGGGCGCACCGAAGCGCTGCTTGCTGCCGGTGACTACGGTGGTCAGGCGGAAGACGTGGCCGGCTATATCCGGGAATCGATCGTTTCACCATCCGCGCACCTGGTGCCCGGTGCGATGTATTCAGCGGGCGGTGTTTCCTTCATGCCAGACACCTACGACAGCGACCTTACGGAAGAACAGCTCGATCAGCTGGTCGCCTATCTCATGTCGCTCAACTGATCATGTGTTCTGCGCGGTCAGTCATCGAGGAGAACGCTATGCGTTACAAGTCTCAGTCGGTCGCCTACTGGTACTTTGCGGTAGCGATGGTTCTGTTTGGTCTGCAACTGGTGTTCGGACTGCTCTCGGCGGCCAAGTATCTCGGTCCTGACCCGCTGCTCTATATTCTGCCGTTCGATGTCACCAAAACCATTCATACCAACCTGCTGATTGTGTGGGTGCTGACCGGATTCATGGGGGCCACCTACTGGATGGTACCCGATGAGTCGCGGGCGGAGCTCCATAGCGTGAAGCTTGCCTACATTCAGCTCGGTCTCTGGACCATCATGGGCGTTACAGCAATCATCGGGTACCTGTTCCGGTACGGCACCGGCAACAAACTTCTGGAACAGCCGTTGCCGCACAAGATCGTCATCGTTATCTGCATGCTGATCTTTCTCTACAACATCGGCATGACGATCAGAAAAGCTGGTCGCTTTACGACGACGGAAGGTGTGCTGCTGCTGGGGCTGGCGAGTTCGGCGTTGCTGTTTTTGCCGGCGCTGCTCCATTATGAGAACTACACCGTGTCGATCTTCTACCGCTGGTGGACGATCCACCTCTGGGTGGAAGGCGTGTGGATGATGATCATGGGCGCTTTCCTGGCCTATCTGCTGATCCGTCTCTCCGGCGTCGATCGCGAGGTGATGGACAAGTGGCTCTATGTCATAGTCGGGCTCGTTTTCATCGCCGGGATTCTTGGCACGGCGCACCACTATTACTGGGTCGGTGTACCCACTTACTGGCTGCCGATCGGCGGCTTTTTCAGCGCACTGGAACCGGCTGCGCTGGTGGCGATGGCCATGTACGCCTATGCAGCGATCCGGCGTTCGGGACTGGCTCACCCGAACGGGATCGCACTGCACTGGACGGTGGGTGCGGCCGTATTCACGCTGTTCGGCGCTGGCCTGCTCGGGCTCGCACACACCTGGCCCGGCGTCAATCGCTGGACACATGGCACCTTGGTGACAGCAATGCACGGACATGCAGCGTTCTACGGTGCGTACGCCATGATCGTACTGGCGATGATCACTTACGCCCTGCCGTCTCTGACCCGAGGCCGTCCTGAGAAAGGCTCGAGCCTTGGCTACTGGGCATTCTGGACCCAGCTGGTCGGCATGTTCGGTATGACGCTCTCCTTTGCCACCGCAGGTATCGGGCAGGTGTATCTCGAACGCATCATGGGCATGGGTTATCTCGACGCCCAGCTCAAGATTCAGGTGCACTTCCTCATGCTGATCGCCACCGCTTCCGTTTTCGCCCTTGGGGTCGGCATGTTTATCTATGATTTCTTCCGCTATCCGCCGCGTGCTCCGGAGACCGCAGGGGAGGGGACTCCGGTGGGCGATAACGCCATTCCGGTGCAGTGATGGGTAATGATCCGGCGCGTAGCGTAGTCTCCGAGCTGGCTGCTCACCCGGCGGCCGAGGAGCCGTTTTACCTGCCGACAGGCAACGAAGTGACGATCTTCGAGCAGTGCCATCTGCAGCGATTGCCCATCCTGCTGAAAGGGCCCACCGGTTGCGGCAAGACGCGGCTGGTGGAGCATATGGCGTGGCGTCTGGGACGGCCACTGATCACCGTCGCCTGCCATGACGACCTTACTGCCAGTGATCTGATCGGGCGTTTTCTGGTTCGACACGACGGTACCGTGTGGCAGGACGGGCCGCTCACCCGTGCGGTGCGCGAGGGGGCTATTTGCTATCTCGATGAAGTCGTGGAAGCGCGGCAGGACACCATGGTCGTGCTGCACCCGTTATCCGACCACCGCCGGCTGCTGCCAATCGACAAAACCGGCGAACTGATCGAAGCAGCACCGGGCTTTCAGCTCGTCGTCTCTTACAATCCCGGCTACCAGCGGATGCTGAAGGACCTCAAACCCAGCACCCGGCAAAGATTCGTGGCCCTCGACATTGGCTTTCCGCCGCCTGCGCAGGAGGCGGAAATTGTCGCACGGGAAAGCAACATCGATAGGGCGATGGCACACCAGCTGGTGGAACTCGCAAACCGATTGCGGGAGTTGCGTGACCGCGGTCTGGCTGAGGTGCCCAGCACCCGTCTGCTGGTTGCGGCAGGAGCACTGGTCGCTGCCGGAGTACCCATACGCCAGGCCTGCAACGTTGCGATCATTGCACCGCTCTCCGATGACGCTTCCCTGACAGGGGCGATGCTTGATCTGGTTGAACTGACGTTTGTATGAATGCCACCCCGGAGGTGGCCGTCAGCGCGCTCCACGTAAACTTTGATGGTGCATGCTTCGATGGCAGAAGCTGAAGACCTCCTCACCGATGTGGCACGCCATGCGACTGTCTGCGTTCGGGATCTCTGGCGGCGTCACCATCCCCGGTCAGCAGTGCCACGACTGACACTCGACACTGCAGCGGCACGTCTCGACCTCGTGATCCGCGGCATATTTGGTCAGGGGTTTCCCCTGCGTATCGCACAGTTACCGGCGCGTCCGACGCTGCTGGAGCGCGCTTTCGGACGCCGTTCCAGCCCCTGGCGTACACAACCTGTTCCGGCAACAGATGGTCAGCAGATATGGTTGCCAGCAGCTTCGCCTGTAACCAGCGATGACTTCTCAATGCGGCGTTATCGTGTCGTTGCCCTGCAGCAGGCGATGCGGGCAAGCCGTGGCAGCGCCTCGCTCGCATCGATCAGCGAGCCCGTCACAAATGCGTTGTACCTGCTGCTGGAGGCTCAGGCGAGCGACATCGCCCTGATCCAGCGGGTGCCGGGCCTGAAAGACGATCTCACGGTTCTGCGCAGAGAAATGCTGCAGCACCGGCCTGATATTCGTCTGTTCAATGCCAGTCGCCGGAGTCTGGAGGAACTGCTTCGCATCATGCTGGCCGGTCCTTGTGATGCTGCGGCCGGGTTGCCATACACCGCATCGCCAGCCGAGTCCCTGGTCTATGCACATGAGCTGGCAGCACAGTGGCCACCGGTCCGAAGGGGAGAGCGCGATCTGCTACTGGCCGACTGGTGGACGGGGGAGTTACGCGTTGGGTCGGCGACAGCGGCCAGCTCCAGCGAAGCAACTTTGCCTGATTGCTCGCAGGATGAGAACGTTTCGCGCAGCGCGCGTCTGACCCGGCGGCCCGAAGTGCGACAGCCGTTGCCTGATGAAGAGCAGGACCAGGAGCAGGGCGCCTGGATGATGGCGGCAGATCAGCCGCATTACCACGCTGAAGATCCGTTTGGCATGCAGCGCCCGATCGATCGCGATGAGAAGATCGCCGCGGAAGAGTTTGGCGATCTGGTCTCTGAGCTGCCTGAAGCGCAGCTGGTCAGCTCGCCGGGCCGCGCCCCTGAGATCCTGCTCTCCGACGACCCTCCGGCCACCAGCACGTGGATCGTAACGCCCCAGGTCAGCAGCGCGGATGCCAGCTGGCGCTATCCTGAATGGGATTATCGCTGCCAGGCCTATGATCGCTCCGCCCGTGTCCTGGAACTGGCAGCCCAGCCTGGCACCCAGCAATGGGTCGATGACATGTTGCGGTTGCATGCTCCGCAGATTGATGAGGTGCGCCGGCAGTTCGCGCTGTTGAGAGCAGTGCGGACCCGGCTCTACCGCAGGCTTGACGGTGATGAGCCTGATCTCGCGGCAGTTACCGAGAGTTACGCCGATTTTCGGGCTGGATTATCGCGCTCAGAGCGCATCTACCAGTGCGAACGGTCAGCCCGACACAGCCTGGCAGTGTCACTCCTGATCGACATCAGTGGTTCAACCGACGGCTGGATTAGTGCGCACCGGCGTGTCATCGATGTGGAGCGTGAAGCGCTGCTCCTGGTGAGCTGCGCGCTGGATGCCCTGGGCGAGCCTTACGCCATCACTGGCTTCTCTGGCCGGGGTCCTGAGGCAGTTACTGCACACCTGGTGAAAGGCTTCGCCGAGCCATATAGCAACGCTGTTGCACTGCGCATTGCTGCGCTGGAGCCCCAGTACTTTACGCGCGCCGGCGCTGCCATCCGGCACGCGACGGCGCAGCTGACGACGCAACCCGCTGAACATTGCCTGCTCCTGCTGCTCTCCGACGGCAAGCCGCACGACATCGATATTTATGATGGCCGTTACGGTGTTGAGGATGTGCGGCAAGCCGTCGTCGAAGCTCAGCTGCAGCATGTTCACCCATTCTGCCTGACCATCGATCGTCAGGCGACCGATTACCTGCCCTATATGTTTGGTGCCAGTCGCTACGCACTGCTGAAAGAGCCCGCCACGCTGCCAGCCGTCCTGGTTGACTGGATTCGTCGTCTGCTGATTCGGTAGAGTGGTGGAACCGATGTATCCGATAGACGCGCCTGACCAGCGGCGCCGAGGGAAGGCTCATGAAAACCCTGATTCTGATCGGTATCGTGATTGCTGTTCTGGTGGCGGTTGTCACTGGTGTCATCCGCAATCGCAGAAATGGCGATAAAAACCGCGGTTGCGAACATTGTGCGGATCAGGCCGAAGTAGAGAGAACCATTCTCTGACTCGGCCCAACAGCGAACCTCAGCGGCAGGGCAGGGCGCCAGTCAGTGTCAGAAGCGCCAGCGTATGCCGAAGTAGACGGAACGTGGTTCGCCGGGCGTGAGAATCGCATCAGCCGCTGACGCCAGATCGCTGACCCGGAAGAGCGCGATATGGTCGCGGCCGGTCAGGTTTCGGGCTTCACTCCACAACTCCCAGCTTTCCGTAGCAAAACCGGCACGAAGGCCGACCAGGGCGTATGAGTCAATCTTGAAACTGTTTCTGAAATCGGCGTAGCGTTCATCGACCCAGTCGAAAGTAGGCCCCAGATAAAAACCGCTGCTGTGCCGATAAAGCAGTTCCCCGCGGACGAAGTAACCTGGTGCTGCCGGCAGATCGTTGTCGCCATAGGTGACGTCATCGTCAAAAGAAAAAGCGTTAAGTGTCAGGCTGATCAGCGGTTCAAGCCGGTGGTGGCCGTGCTGGTCAAGTGCCAGACTGGCACTGGCGAGCGCTTCCAGGCCAGCGTGAATCGTATCTTCGACATTGCCAGCGATATGCGTGCCGGGCGCACTGGGGTTTTCTACTGAAAGAATTTCATCTTCGAGCTTTGCGTAGTAGAGCGCGACATCCCATTGCCAGAAACTGCCCGCATCGATGGTCTGGCGACCCCGGCTGCCGATTTCCGCCACTAAACCGCGCATCGCTTTAAGTGCCGTGCCATCTCCGCGGATGCCGTCCTCCAGCTCGTAGGTTGTCGGTGGCTCGTATAGCCAGCTGAGATTGCTATAAAGCTCGATATCCGGAGTCAGCTGGTAAATGAGGCCGAACCGGGGATTGATCGTCTCGTAGCTGCCGCTGGGGTTCGTAACGGTGCCATCCGTTACGGTGATATTGCGCACCTCCCGGTCTGCGATAACACCCTGCGCGCCATAAACCAGCGTCCACCCCGCTGCAAATTGCCAGCGATCCACAACAAACAGTTCCAGGCTGTCAGCATCGTTATCAACCCGTACTGTACGGTGCAGGCGATGGCCGCCGTGTTGCGCGTAATTGCCGCCCTTGACCGTGGTTGTGCCGTAATTCAGCCCCATCAGC
>JAJUJZ010000166.1 GCA_029265075.1 Gammaproteobacteria bacterium
CCATAGGTCGCCACTCGTCCGGGCGGGATTGCGCTGACCGCCTGCCAGATGCGCTGCTCGATGGTCTCGCCCACGCGCACGACTCCTGCCATTGAAAACGTCGCCCGCCGCCTCCATTAAGGAAGGCCGGCGCTGCTGCGCGCCTCTTTTAGCAACCCGCGGCCGGCAATGCCAGTAGTTGTCCGTCGCTCACTGGGAGATCCGGATGCGTCTGGTTGGCATTCTTCTGCTGCTCTTTCCTTTTCTCGAGCTCTGGCTGCTGCTGGCAGTGGGCGATGCGATCGGCGCCTTGCCGACGCTGACGCTGCTGGTGCTGGGCTCGCTGAGCGGCGTGCTGCTGCTGCGCCAGGTGGGGTGGCTGACTGCGTGGCGGGTCGACCAGCGGCTGCGCGCGGGGGAACCGCCCAACGCCGAGCTGATGGATGGTTTTGCGCTGGCCGTGGCCGGACTGTTGCTGCTGCTGCCTGGCTTTCTCTCCGATCTGGTCGGAATCGCCTTCCTGCTGCGCCCGCTGCGACGCCTGCTGGCCGGGGCCCTGGTGGGGCGCCAGCGGGACCGGACCCGTCGGGCAGAGGAGGCGTGGCGGGCAGGGCGTCAGGATGCCGGACAGCCGCGCAACCCGAATGTCATCGAAGGTGAGTACCGTCGTGAGGACGAGTAACAGCGCTGGCAGAAAAAAGCACCCTTGAAAATGTCGGGCCGCAGCCCCATCTGTCCTCGCACCCGCTGACGTCCGGCTGCAACGCATTGGTGCTTGACTGAGGGCGTCCGCTCACTATGATTAGCACTCTCCTGCGCAGAGTGCTAAGAGCGGGAATCGATTCTGGACGTGCGCACGCAGCGAGCGTCCGGTGTTACTGGAACTGTCATCCAAACCTTTTGGGAGAATTGGCAAGATGAAAATTCGTCCTTTGAACGACCGCGTGGTCGTCCGTCGCAAGGAAGAAGAGGAAAAGACCGCTGGCGGAATCGTGCTGCCGGGCTCTGCCAAAGAGAAGCCGAACCAGGGCGAAGTGATTGCTGTCGGCCCGGGCAAGCTGCTCGACAACGGCGAAGTCCGCCCCCTGTCGCTGAAGGTCGGTGACAACGTGGTGTTCGGCCAATACTCGGGCAACAACATCAAGCTCGATGGTGAGGAGTACATCATCATGAGCGAATCCGAAATCTTCGGTGTGCTTGAAAAGTAAGTTTTCCCAAGCTCAGTTCAACCGAAATACTTTCTGGAAGGATATGAATCATGGCAGCAAAAGACGTTAAATTCGGCGATTCCGCTCGCCAGCGCATGCTCAAGGGTGTGAACGTTCTGGCTGACGCCGTCAAAGTTACCCTGGGCCCGAAAGGCCGCAACGTGGTACTTGAGAAGTCGTTCGGCTCGCCGACCGTCACCAAAGACGGGGTTTCCGTCGCCAAAGAAATCGAACTGAAAGACAAGTTCGAGAACATGGGCGCGCAGATGGTCAAGGAAGTGGCTTCGCGCGCTTCTGACGACGCGGGTGACGGCACCACCACCGCAACCGTACTGGCTCAGGCCATCGTCAACGAAGGTCTGAAGGCTGTTGCCGCCGGTATGAACCCGATGGACCTCAAGCGCGGTATCGACCGGGCAGTGACTGCAGCCGTTGAGCAGATCCGCAACATGGCGACGCCGTGCACCGATAGCAAAGCTATCGCTCAGGTCGGCACCATCTCGGCCAACAGCGACGAAGACATCGGCCAGATCATCGCCGACGCGATGGAAAAGGTTGGTAAAGAAGGCGTCATCACCGTTGAAGAAGGCTCAGGCCTCGAAAACGAACTCGACGTGGTTGAAGGCATGCAATTCGACCGCGGCTACCTGTCGCCCTACTTCATCAACAAGCAGGAGAAGATGAACGTCGAGCTGGAAGACCCGTTCATCCTGCTGGTCGACAAGAAGATCTCCAACATCCGCGATCTGCTGCCGCTGCTCGAGCAGGTGGCCAAGTCTTCGCGTCCGCTGGTGATCATTGCTGAAGACGTTGAGGGCGAAGCACTGGCTACGCTGGTCGTCAACAGCATGCGCGGCATCATCAAGGTAGCTGCATGTAAGGCACCGGGCTTCGGCGATCGCCGCAAAGCCATGCTGCAGGACATCGCTACCCTGACGGGCGGCACCGTGATTTCCGAAGAGGTTGGCCTCGATCTGGAAGGCGCGTCGCTGGAGCATCTCGGCCAGGCCAAGCGCGTCACCATGGACAAGGACAACACCACCATCGTTGACGGTGCTGGCGATGCCAAAGACATCGAAGCCCGCGTCAAGGAGATTCGCGTCCAGCTGGAGAACACCACCTCCGACTACGACCGCGAGAAGCTCCAGGAGCGTGTGGCCAAGCTGGCTGGCGGCGTAGCGGTCATCAAGGTTGGCGCAGCTACCGAGACCGAAATGAAAGAGAAGAAAGCCCGTGTCGAAGACGCGCTGCACGCTACCCGTGCTGCCGTTGAAGAGGGCGTGGTGCCTGGCGGCGGTGTTGCACTGATCCGTGCGCTGGATGCCATCAAGGATCTGGAAGGTGCCAACCCCGATCAGACCGTCGGCGTACGCGTGGCCATTCGTGCCATGGAAGGTCCGCTGCGTCAGATCGTGGCCAACTGTGGCGAAGAGGCATCGGTGGTTGTGGACGCCGTCCGCAAGGGCTCCGGCAACTACGGCTACAACGCAGCGACCGGCCAGTATGGCGACATGATCGAGATGGGTATCCTCGACCCGGCTAAAGTAACCCGCACTGCGCTGCAGGCGGCTGCTTCGGTTGCCGGTCTGATGATCACCACCGAGGCTATGGTTGCCGAACTGCCGGAAGACAAGCCGGCTCCGGCAATGCCCGACATGGGCGGCATGGGTGGCATGGGCGGCATGATGTAAGCCCCCACTGGCGGTCGCCGCGACCGCCAGCTTGCAGTCCATCGCTCGCGACTGATGTCGCAGCGGAAAAGCCCCGCCTCGCGCGGGGCTTTTTTTCGCTCCGCTTTTTATAGTTTGTCCGGATGCGCCGACACCACACCCGTCTGGCAAGGAACTGAGCGCCAGCATTTTCGTCCCATGAGTGTCCCCCGGGTCGAGGCTGCGGTCATGATGGAACATGGAACCTCACGTCCTTTTTTCCCTGAACACCGGCTCGTCGCCAGCCTATGAGCGACGTCCGTCCGGCGGTGAAGGATCGCCGCGCCACGGTCGCGCTAGCCGCCGCGACCGCCGCATTTACCGTCTGCTTCGCAGTCTGGACCCTCTTCTCCATACTCGGCATCGGCCTGCAGGCTGAGCTCGGCCTGAGCGAGACCCGGCTGGCACTGCTGCTGGGGACGCCGATCCTGTCGGGTGCGTTACTGCGCGTGCCGGTCGGTCTGGCAGCGGATCGATTCGGCGGACGTCATGTGCTGACGCTGACCATGATCGTAGCGGCGCTCGCCACCTTCGCGTGCGCCAGCGCTGACAGTTTCGGCACGCTCCTGCTGGCCGGCCTCGGCATCGGGGTCGCTGGTGCCGGGTTCCCGGCCGGCGTGAGCTATGTGGCACGCTTCTATCCGCCAGAGCGGCAG
>JAJUJZ010000056.1 GCA_029265075.1 Gammaproteobacteria bacterium
CCGATGACTGTGCCGGTGACCTGATGCGGATCCTTTACCGGCTGCCGGTGGGTGACGGTGACATCGCGACAGACCTCGCGCGGTGTTCTGACAGTTTCAGTGACCGGCGTAACGGCCAGCACCTCAGCGAAGGCCGGCTCGGGCTTCAGCAGGTTATAGCTGGCGACGGCGCCACCCGCGGTGACGCCCAGTGCGCCCAGAGCGATCCCGGCTACGAGTGATCGGTTCATGATGTTGCCTCCCGTTGCTGCTGCGATCGACAAGCTCGACCGTGACTGTTGCGGTCATTGTGCCGCTCCAGCGCAGCTAGACAAGGGTGGTAGGGGCCGGTGAGGCGACAAATTAAGCGAATGTAGAAATGGCTCACGGTCGCGCTGAGATGCTGTTCAGTAGTCGCGAGGAGCAAAGCAGGAGGGAGTGAGAAAGAAAGGAGGAAGATGTACAGGCCACCTGGAGGTGGCCTGTACCGCTGTTGCTGATCAGCCGCCGAAGTTCTTGTTTACGAACTCCCAGTTGACCAGGTTCCAGAACGCTTCGAGGAACTTGGGACGAGCGTTCCGGTAGTCGATGTAGTAAGCGTGTTCCCACACGTCGACCGTCAGCAGGGGCTTGCCGCTGCCATCGGCGATGGGGGTGCCGGCGTTGCTGGTGTTGACGATGGCAACCGAGCCGTCGTCTTTCTTGACCAGCCAGGTCCAGCCTGAACCGAAGTTACGGACAGCATTGCCAGTGAACTCTTCCTTGAATTTATCGAACGAGCCAAATGCGCTGGTGATGGCATCGGCCACGGCACCGGTGGGCTCACCACCGCCGTTCGGGCTGAGGCAGTTCCAGAAGAAGGTGTGGTTCCACACCTGGGCTGCGTTGTTGAAGACGCCGCCGGAAGAGCTCTTGACGATCTCCTCGAGCGATTTGCCTTCGAATTCGGTGCCGGGCACCAGGTTGTTGAGATTGTCCACATAAGTTTTGTGGTGTTTGCCGTAGTGGAATTCCAGCGTCTCGGCCGACATGTGCGGCTCGAGCGCGTTCTTCTCGTAGGGCAAGGGCGGAAGTTCGAAAGCCATAGTTACCTCATCCTTTTGTTGAGTCCAGAAAAGCGTCGATACCTTAACAAGTTTCGCCTGCATTTACTATCGATGAAGACGCTCTTCAGGCAAATTTTTCCCGATAAAACAATAAGATCCCGTTTATGGGGCGCGAATAACGGCGATTGGGTATGTATAGTCCGCGGGTCGCTGACCGGGCGCGATAGTGCCATAATAGCCCGCATTTTTATTTCACCCTCCGTACATTGCCGGAACCGATATGTCACCAAACGACAACGAACCGCTCCATAACATTCCGAAGATCGTTCCTGACCGGGACGAGGTCGTCTCGCGGCAACGGCAGAAACCCGCGGGCAGACAGCGCTCTGCTGATGATGACGCCCGTCGCGCAGCTGCTGCTGAACCAGCGGCCGGACGCAGCAGTGGCCCCCTGGTGTGGATTCTGGCGCTGATTGCCCTGGCGGGCGTGGGCTGGGCTGGCTATCTGCAGTTGCAGCAGGCCGAGTCGCAATCGCTGCTGGCTGCCTACCAGCTGCGCATCGAGGATCTCGAGAGCCGGCTCTCCGTCACGGATGAGAGCGTGAATGAGTCGAGCGTTGCGATGCAGGTCAAGCTCAAGGAGCTCGATTCCGAGATTCGCAAGCTGTGGGATAACGTCTGGAAGAAAACCGAGCAGACGCTGGGCGATCACAGCACGCGCCTTGCCGCGCTGGACAAGAGCGTCAAGAGCGCCCAGGGAAGTGCGGCGGAGCTTGAGAAGAAGCTGAATGCCCAGGCCAGCGCCGTGGCGGAGATGCGTAAGCAGCTGGAGCGCTCTTCCCGATCAGAGGCGACGGTCGAACTCAACAAGCGCAAACTGGAAGAGCAGCAGGTAGCCCTCGAGGCACTGAGCGAGAAGCTCAACCGGATCTCCGAAGAGCAGACCCGTCTGAGCCAGCGCGTAGGCAGCAACGAGGAGTGGGTACAGTCGATCAACAACTTCCGGCGCCAGACCAACCGCGAGCTGGTCAATCTGAAAGCCCAGCTGGGCGGTGGCACGTTGCCAATGGAACCGCTGCCCTGATAGCTGCATATGCCTGCAGGTGATTGCTGCAGTGTGATACCGCGCCGTGCTGTGGTGACAGGACTTATCTGTATCTGTCGGCTCCCCCGACGAGCGGTCCACTGCAAGGGCATTACCGCGCCTGGCGTTCGACTCGCACGGTTAACTTTTTCCGGCTTTCAATAGGCGTGCTGACGCCCGGCCATTTTTTTGAGGAGTAGCCCATGACTACCATTCGCCAGGATGACCTCATTCAGAGCGTCGCCGATGCCCTGCAGTACATCTCTTATTACCACCCTGTCGATTTCATCCAGGCGATGCATCGGGCCTATCTGAAAGAGGCGAACCCGGCGGCACGCGATGCGATGGCGCAGATTCTGATCAACTCGCGCATGTGCGCCATGGGCCACCGCCCGATCTGTCAGGATACTGGGATCGTCACGGTGTTCCTGAAGGTGGGCATGGACGTGCAGTGGGACGGCGCGACCATGGGCGTCACCGACATGATCAACGAGGGCGTGCGCCGCGCCTATAACCATCCCGATAACGTGCTGCGGGCCTCGATCCTGGCTGATCCGGACGGTGAGCGGAAGAACACCAGAGACAATACCCCGGCGGTAATCCACTACGAGCTGGTGCCGGGCAACACCGTTGAAGTACACGTTGCGGCCAAAGGCGGCGGCAGTGAAGCGAAGTCGAAGTTCGCCATGCTCAACCCTTCTGACTCGGTGGTCGAGTGGGTACTGAAGATGGTGCCTGAAATGGGCGCCGGCTGGTGTCCTCCCGGCATGCTCGGCATTGGCATCGGCGGTACTGCCGAGAAGGCGATGTTGCTGGCGAAAGAGGCGCTGCTCGATCCGATCGACATCGATGAACTGCGCGAGCGTGGCGCCGGCAACCGCGCCGAGCAGCTGCGCCTCGAGCTGCACGAGAAAATCAACAAGCTGGGTATCGGTGCCCAGGGCCTCGGCGGCCTCACCACCGTGCTCGACGTGAAAGTGAAGGATTACCCGACCCACGCGGCCAACAAGGCGGTGGCGATCATCCCGAACTGCGCGGCCACCCGCCACACTCATTTCGTACTGGATGGCTCGGGCCCGGCGCGTCTTGAGGCGCCGAAGCTGGAAGACTGGCCGGATATCACCTGGGAAGTGGGTGACTCGGTACGCCGCGTCAATCTCGACACCGTCACGCGCGACGATGTGAAGGCGTGGAAACCGGGCGAGACGCTGCTGCTCTCCGGCAAGATGCTGACTGGCCGTGATGCTGCCCACAAGAAGATGACTGACATGCTGGCGGCAGGCGAGTCGCTGCCGGTCGATCTGAACGGGCGGTTCATTTACTACGTCGGACCGGTTGATCCGGTGCGCGATGAAGTGGTCGGCCCGGCCGGCCCCACCACTGCTACACGGATGGACAAGTTTACCCGCACCATCCTCGCCGAGACCGGCTTGCTGGGCATGATTGGCAAATCGGAGCGGGGCCAGATCGCCATCGATGCAATCAGGGATCACGGCGCCGTTTATCTGATGGCGACCGGTGGTGCTGCCTATCTGGTGGCACAGGCGATCAAGTCCGCCAAAGTGATCGCCTTCCCGGAGCTCGGCATGGAAGCCGTTTATGAATTCGCGGTGCAGGACATGCCGGTCACTGTCGCGGTTGACGTCAACGGCGACTCGGTCCACCGCAGCGGTCCGCAGTACTGGCAGGCCAAGATCGAGACCGAGCACCTCGAAGTGATCTGAGGGCAAGGCTTTTGCCGGAGCGCAACGCTCCGGCAGGAGCCGGCCTCGCGCGTCTCCGACCGGTCAATAATCTCGGCAACAAGGAAGCGGCACTGTGCATACCTTTTACTGGCATGACTACGAAACCTGGGGTGCCAATCCCGCCGTGGATCGGCCCGCACAGTTTGCCGGGATACGTACCGATGCCGACTTCAATATCATCGGCGAGCCGCTGGTGCTTTACTGCAAACCTCCGCTCGATCTGTTGCCTCAGCCGGAGGCGTGTCTCATCACCGGCATTACGCCTCAGCTGGCGGCTGAGCGCGGTGTCACCGAAGCGGCCTTCATCGCTGCTATTCATGCCGAACTCGCGCAGCCCGGTACCTGTACGGTTGGTTACAACAGTCTGCGCTTCGATGACGAGGTAACACGTTACACACTGTGGCGTAATTTCTATGATCCTTACGCGCGGGAGTGGCAGAACCGCTGCTCGCGCTGGGACATTATCGATCTGGTGCGTAGCTGCCGCACGCTACGGCCGGAGGGAATTGAGTGGCCGAACCATGAAGACGGCAGCCCCTCATTCAAACTGGAGCATCTGACAGCAGCGAATGGGCTGAGTCATGAGTCAGCGCATGATGCCCTGTCAGATGTGCTGGCGACCATTGCTGTCGCACGCCTGGTGCGCGAGAAGCAGCCACGGCTATTCGATTACTACCTGCGCATGCGCAACAAGCGCGACGTTGCCACGCTACTCGATCCCGCAGCGGGCAAGCCGGTGCTGCACATCTCGGGACGGTTCCCGGCGGCGACCGGTTGCGGCACGCTGGTACTGCCACTGGCGCGCCATCCGGGCAACAGCAACGGTGTTATCTGCTTTGATCTCCGCAGCGATCCGAGCCCTCTGCTCGAACTGGATGCCGAGGCGATTCGCGCACGCCAGTTTGTCTCTAACGCCGAGCTGCAGGCGCAGGGGCTGGAGCGCATTCCACTGAAAACCATTCATGTCAATCGCTGCCCAATGGTAGCCACAGCGCGTCTGGTTGATGGCACTGTGGCCGAACGGCTGGCGCTTGATCTGGCGGCCTGTGAACGCCATGCGGCACTGCTGGCTGGCGTCGACCTGCAGGCGAAGCTGGCGGCGGTATTCACCGCTGGCGAAGCGCGCAGGGCAGAACCCGCGGACGCCGAACAGCAGCTGTACGGCGGATTTGTGAGCGACGCGGATCGCGCACTGTTGCCCGACGTGCGGACAGCGCTGCCGGAGCAGCTCGACCCGGATCATTTTCCGTTTCGGGATGAACGTCTCGCGGAGCTGTTGTGGCGGTATCGCGCCCGCAATTTCCCCGAGAGTCTCAGCGTCGAACAGCGCGCTGCGTGGCGCAGCTATTGCCGCGAGCGCCTGCTGACGCCGGTCGCAAGCGGTGCGCTCTCCTATAGCGCTTATTGCGCGACTCTTCAGCAGCTGCGCGATCAGCATGCGCACAATGCCGGCCGGCTGGCCTTGCTGGACGAACTGGCCAGCTGGGGTGACCGGCTGATAAGCGAGGCTGCAGCGAACAGTTAACTGCTCGAGGCTGCTCGCAGTCCAGCGGGCAGTTGCTGACCGATTCGTCGGCAGGGCCTGCCCTGCGAGCGAACCATCTTACCGCGCCGCAGGCACCCAGTTGCCATGCAGTCCCATCCGCAGCCGCAGCGGCGACCGGATGGTGGCAATCGGTCCTTCCGCGACCCGCATGGCATCGAGCACGACAATGTCGCTGCTGTTTTCGGCCATGCGGTTGACGATGGCGAGCAACCAGCCATCACCCTCCGCTGAGCTCGCTGAGCGGGGCACGAATACTGGCTCCTGCATGCTGTCGGTCGGACCCGGCCACCAGGATTGCTGCTCGCGCGTGGTCACATCGATCTGCACCAGCGTGTTGAAGAAGAAGGGGTGTGGCGGGCCGACGCGATCCGCGTGATAGGGCTTGCTCCAGTCCTGTCCCAGCAGGAAACCGTAACGGTAGGGACGACCGGCATAGCGCTCGTCGAACTTGCCGAATTCCATGTTCTGCGCTGTCAGCGGTTCGGCGCTGAGCCGGCCTTCCTTGCCGCTCATGTCGAAGGTCCAGCGTGTCACCGGGGCGCGCAGTGTTTCCAGTGGCGTGGTCTGGCCGTTGCGGTCGGGGAAGAACGGAAAGACGTTGCCATCCGCTGTCGGCAGGTCGACATAGATGCGGTTGCGGTCATCAAAACCGTTGACAACGTGGCCCTGGAAACCGGGCGGGCCGGCCAGCCACTGCAGATCCTTGCCGTCGCCGTCCCGGCGCATCACGCCGAACAGCATCGCCTGTTCGGGCTCCCACTGGAAGTGGGCACCGCCACGCCTGAGCCGCTGGACATCGACGGAGAGCGGGATCAGGGGGAACACAACAAAGCGCTCGGTGACACAGAAATCGTGGATCATGCCGGGGAAGGGAGCCTCGACCCAGATTTCGGTGACCTTGCGACCACTCGTATCGAACTCGACAAAGACGATGTCGCGACTGCCGTCACCTCGCGCCTCGAAGGCAAAGCCGCAGAAGTGACCGGTGTCGGGATCGTACTTCGGGTGCGCCGTGAAGGTTTCGCTGGTGAGCTGGCCGTCGAAATCGAAGCGACCGAGGGTTTCCAGGGTGTCGCGGTCGAGTCGGTAGGGCAGACCGTCCTCTTTCAGCGCCAGCAGTGCGCCCTGATATCCAATGACCGTGGTGTTGGCGACAGTGCGGTCCTTGCCCGCCACCGAGGCATCATCGGTGTAGCGGTTGCGGTAACGCCCGAACAGTGCCCGGCGTGCTTCGCGTTCGGCGAGAAAACGTTCGGTGCGCACGAAACGCTGACGCAGATCCACCTGGCCATTGCGAAAGGTCAGAGCGGTGACGCTACCGTCGCCGTTGAAGAAGATGTCGTCCTCGATGAAAGGGACGAACTGCGGATCGGGCTGCACACGGACAAACTTGCCGTTGAGCTCGGCAGGTATCTGCCCGTCCACCTCCAGTGCCGTGCTATCAGCTTCCACCCTGACCGGAGCCAGGGCGCCCGTAAAGTCAGGGGTCTGCGGGAATTGGCTCATCGTTATCACTCCTCGCTGCCTGGCAGGCCTCTCCTGCCGCTGCCGACCGATTTTAGAAGAGCTGAAAACCATTGCTTGCCTCAGCTGGATGGTATCTTTTGACTAATTTGGAAGTGGGCGGGGTGGCAATGGCCGAGCAAAAAACTTATCCCAGCGCGAGTGCGCTGGCTTTCGATCTGGAGCGGGTGCCAGTACCCGAGCGCTCCCGTGCCTGGTCGCGCTGGGTGCCCCAGGCGTTCGCAGCGCTGGAAGTGGTGGAGTTGTCCGGCACGCCGGTGGGCGTGGCCTGGGGGCTGCCGCTCGGGGGTGGCACTGTCTGGCGCATTGTCTCCTCCAGCCAGCGACTGCGTTCAGTTCAGCAGGAGGTCGCGGCGAGCAGCCGGTCTGCGCTGCTGCTGCAGCGCCGGGGTGTCAGTGAGGTTCATCAGCAGGAGCGAATGTGCCGGCTGGCGCCCGGCGAGTTCGCGCTGATCGACTCAACCCGGCCGTTCACGCTCGACACGATCGGCATGACCGAGGTCATCCTGGTCGATATTCCACACGCGATGGCCGAGGCGCACTTTCCCGCGCTGATGGCACGGTCGGCTACGGCGTTCAGCAGCGCCACGGGCGAGGCACGTCTGCTCTGCAGCCTGCTGGAAACGCTGCTGGAGAGCGGTGAAGCGATGGCTGAGGCGGGGCGCAATGCGGCGTGGCGCGCCTTGCTGCAGCTTATTGCGGGCCTGCCGTTGGCCGAGCAGCGGCCGGCACCGCCCATTCCGCGACGTCTGCGGCAGGCTTTTGCTGACATTGAGCTGTTGCTCGAGGATCCTGCGCTGTCAGCCGGGCTGCTGGCACAGCGGCAGGGCATCAGCCGCCGTCAGCTGGACAGCCTGTTTGTGACCCATACCGGCCGAACCGTGGCGGCGCAGATTCTGGAGCGGCGGCTGACGCAGGCGGCAGTGGATCTGAGTGATTCGCAGCTGAGTCATCTGTCGATCACGGATATCGCCTATCGCGCAGGGTTCAAGGATTCGGCGCACTTTACGCGCGCCTTTCGCCAGCGCTTTGGCAGCACCCCGTCCGCCTGGCGCCGGGCGGCACGCTGACACCTGCACGCCATGGTCAGCCGCCGTGCCTGCGCAGCTGAACAAATTCCAGCTCAAAGCGGCCCGGCACCGGCTGCGCCTGATAGAGCAGGGTGCGCGGATAGCGCTCCCGCACCAGCTGGGTGAGAGCCGCACGGGCGTCCTCGCTGCAGCGCACGCCAAAATAGACCGCGCGCAGTTCATGTGCCGGGAAGGAGCGGTCACTGAACCAGGATGCCTCATCGCTATCGGGATCATCGCGGTCATTATCAAAGCAGCGCCACTCCTGTTCAGCGTGGTCATACCGGTTCTTGCGCAGCAGCTTCTGCTGGAAATCGGTGCTGTCAGGCGCCGGGCCGCGCCCCAGCAGACCATCGATCTGTTCGCGCAGCGAGGTAATGGTGGGCGCGGTGGCCTGATACGTGACCTGCCGCGGCAGTGGCAGTGCGGTATCGGCACCGCAGTCGAAGCGGAGCGCTACGCCGGCATGGTTGTCGGCGAAGCGTTGCCAGCAGCGCACAAGATCGGGGCGGGCGGCGAAGCAGGCGATACGCACGGTGCGGCTGTAGCTGCGCCAGTTGGCCATGTACTCGTCCACCTGACGCGCCTGCAGCTCGGCGATCTGGCCCAGCAGTTCCCGCAGGACCATGCTGGCTTCTTCCTCATCGCAGAAGCGCTGTTCTTCCCGCCAGCGTGCCATCACGTTGACCAGCTTGTTGCTGCGACCGGTGGGACTGTCCGGGCCGAACAGCATGATCAGCGCTTCACGCAGCAGTATTTCCAGCAGGCGGGGCGCCGTGACATCAATAGGAGTGGCATGGTGCAGCTCGAATGGATCGCCGAACAGATGGGGTGCGCTCCAGCGCAGGGTTCGCTGGTCGAGAATCGTGAGGGCGGCGGGGCCAGAGCAGTACTTGACCAGCGACGACGGGGGCGTGGACGGCACGTGCCTGCTTCTCCTTGCGGTGCGTTATGGTGGCTGCGAAATCCCTGACTCATCAGTAATAGCTCGGAAATTATGGCAGCGTTTTGCCATAGCGCTAGCGGCGCTATCCGTCGCAGCTTTCGCCGCTGGCAGGCAGCGTGGATAATAGCGAGCTTTTTGAGGAGGAGTAGCGCGTGGCCGATGCCAGTACCACCGACCGCCGCCCGGCATTGAGCAGTCTCAGGCCAATGCTGGGATTCCTGCGACCCTATCGCGCCCAGCTCGCGGTAGCGACGGTGGCGCTGATCTTCACCGCAACAGTGACCCTGTCGATTGGTCAGGGGCTGCGGCTGCTGGTCGACGACGGGTTCGCCAGCGCCGATCGCGGGGCGCTCGACCGCGCCCTGCTGCTATTTGGTGGCCTCGTCATACTACTGGCCATTGGCACGTTTGCGCGCTTCTACGTCGTCTCGTGGGTGGGAGAGCGGGTCAGCGCTGACCTGCGGCGAGCTGTGTACCGCCACCTCATGTATCTCCATCCAGCCTATTTTGAGACCAACGTCAGTGGTGAGATCCAGTCGCGTATCACGACCGATACCACGTTGCTGCAGACCGTGGTGGGGTCGTCTGTCTCGATTGCGCTGCGGAACCTGCTGATTCTGATCGGTGGCGTGGTGCTGTTATTTCTCACCAACGTCAAGCTGACGCTGATGGTGATGCTCTGTGTGCCGCTGGTGGTGGCGCCGATCCTGATCTTCGGCCGCCGCGTGCGCCAGCTTTCGCGCGCCAGCCAGGATCGGGTGGCGGAGGTGGGCACCCTGATCGGCGAATCGGTGAAAAATATCAAAGTGGTGCAGGCGTTCAATCGCCAGGAGCTGGATACCGAGCGCTTTGGTGCCAGTGTCGAGGATGCGTTCCGGGTGGCACGCCGTCGCATCTATCAGCGCGCCTGGCTCTCCACGCTGGTGATTACGCTGGTGCTGGGCGCCGTGGTGGCGATGATCTGGGTCGGCGGCAACGACGTGCTGGCTGGCCGGACCTCGGCTGGCGAACTGACCGCGTTTATTTTCTATGCTGTGATCGTGGCCGGTTCGGTGGGCGCCATCAGCGAGGTTTATGCCGATCTGCAGCGCGCTGCAGGTGCCAGCGAACGGCTGATGGAGCTGCTGGCCGCGCGGTCCGAGATCATCGATCCACCGCAGCCGCGCACCTTGCCGGAGCCGGTGCGGGGTGAAGTCCGCATCGAGAAGGTACGCTTCAGCTATCCGACGCGTCCCGATACGCCAGCGCTGGTCGATGTGACGCTGGAGGTGCCTGCTGGCTCGACCACCGCACTGGTCGGTGCGAGTGGCGCCGGCAAGTCGACGCTGCTCGATCTGTTGCTGCGGTTCTACGATGTGAACGCAGGGGCTATCCGTCTCGATGGTGTCGACATCCGCGAACTGGCGCTGGCTGATCTGCGGCGCCATATTGCCCTGGTCCCGCAGCAGCCGGTGCTGTTTACCGGCACTATCGAAGACAATATTCGCTACGGCCGTCCCGACGCCACCGAGGCCGAAGTGCGCGCTGCGGCCGAGGCAGCCTTCGCGCATGAATTCATCATGCGGCTGCCCGACGGCTATCAGAGCGAGGTGGGCGAGGCCGGCATCCGGCTGTCAGGCGGCCAGCGTCAGCGGATCGCCATCGCCCGCGCGGTGCTGACCGACGCAGCCGTGCTGCTGCTCGACGAAGCCACCAGCGCGCTCGATGCCGAAAGCGAGTTCCAGGTGCAGCAGGCGCTCGAACAGCTGATGGCCAGTCGCACTACGCTGGTGATCGCGCACCGCTTGGCGACGGTGGTCAAGGCCGATAACATCGCCGTGCTCGATCACGGGCGGCTGGTGGCCCAGGGGACGCACAAGGATTTGCTGGCCTGTTCGCCGCTCTATGCCCGCTGGGCCAATCTGCAGCTGCGGGGCGATGAACACGGCGGTCAGTAGAGCAACGTGGCCGGTACGGTCACGCTGCGGAGTGCCCACGGCCGGGCCTCACGGACGTGCTGTGCAATGACTGCATGTCGGGTGGGTGGGCTCGGCATGACGACTGATTGAAGCCACTGCCTCATCCGTAAGGAGCATTCGTGAAATTCGCCGGCAGTCATATCCTGAGCATCAGCCAGTTCGAGCGGGCCGAGATCGAACACATTTTCGAGGTGGCCGACCGCATGGCCCCTTATGCCCATCGTCAGCGCATCACACGCGTGCTGGATGGCGCCATTCTCGGCAACATGTTTTTTGAGCCGTCGACCCGCACCCGGATCAGCTTCGGCTGCGCCTTCAATCTGCTGGGCGGTGAAGTGCGGGAAACCACCGGCTTCGAAGCGACCTCGCTGGCGAAGGGAGAGTCGCTCTACGACACGGCCCGGGTGCTGAGCGGCTACAGCGACGTCATCGTGATGCGGCACCCGGCGGGAGGCTCGGTGGCCGAGTTTGCCGCTGCCAGCCGGGTGCCGGTCATCAATGGCGGCGACGGCGCCAATGAGCATCCCAGTCAGGCTCTGCTCGACCTCTACACCATTCGCAAAGAGCTGCAGCATCAGGGGCGCGATGGCATCGATGGCCTTCATATCGCGATGATCGGTGATCTGCGCTACGGGCGTACAGTGCACTCGCTCAGCAAGCTGCTGTGCCTGTTCAGCAATATCCAGCTGACGCTGATTTCGCCACAGGAACTGCGCATGCCGGCCGAGATCGTCGACGCGTTGCGCAGCGCCGGACACACCGTGGTCGAATCCGACACGCTTGAGCAGAGCCTGGCTCATGTCGATATCGCCTATGCCACGCGCATTCAGGAGGAGCGCTTTGCCACGCTCGATGAGGCGCTGCTCTATCGCGGCCGCTACCGCCTGAACAAGAAAATTTATACCCAGTTCTGCCAGCCCAACACGGTCATCATGCACCCCCTGCCGCGCGACTCGCGCGCCGAGGCGAATGAGCTGGACAACGACCTCAACGACAACCCTAACCTCGCCATCTTCCGTCAGGCTGACAATGGTGTGCTGGTGCGGATGGCGCTGTTCGCGCTGATTCTTGACGTGGTGGAGCAGGTCGACAGCCATGCCCGCGACGTCAACTGGTATACGGAGCGCCGCTTCGAATGAATCTCGACAGGGAGGCGGGTTTCAGTGACCGGGACGTCGAGGTGCTCGAGGACCGGCTTGCCTATGACGGCTTCTTCAAGATCCGTCAGCTGACCCTCCGCCACCGGCTGTTCGCCGGCGGCTGGGGCGTACCGCTGTCGCGCGAGCTGTTCCAGCGTCACGAAGCGGTTGGGGTGCTCCTGTATGATCCGGTGCGTGATGAGGTGGCACTGGTGGAGCAGTTCCGGGTCGGCACCCTGCATCGCGGTGGCCGCACCAATGCCTGGGGCGAGCCGTTCGCCGGACCATGGCTGCTGGAACTGGTAGCGGGCCTGATCGATGCCGAAGAGGCGCCGGCGGAAGTAGGGCGGCGGGAGGCCTTGGAAGAGGCGGGCTGCGAGATTTCCACGCTCGAACCGATCTGCAGTTACTTCTCCAGCCCCGGCGGCAGCGATGAGTTTTTCTACCTCTACTGTGGCCGCTGCGATCTGAGCGGCGCCGGTGGCATCCACGGCCTTGCCGAAGAGGGCGAGGATATTCGTGTCCATGTGCTGCCGGTCGAGCGGGCATTTACGCTGCTGGCCGATAATCGCATCGGCAACGCTCACACGCTGATTGCCCTGCTGTGGCTGCAGAGCAACCGCGAGCGTCTGCGCGAGCAGTGGCGCTGAGACTGTTCTTCGGGCTGCCGGTGGCCGGCGCTGCGGCGGATGCGCTGCAGACAGTTTGTCAGCGGCTGGCCGACCTGCCGGCCTGGCGCCAGACCCCGCGCCTGAACTGGCATCTCACCCTGGTGTTTCTCGGCGCCATCGACGAGGTGCTGCTGCCAGAGCTGGTCGCCCTGGGAGAGCGCGCCTGCGCTGCCCATGCTCCCTTCAGCGGACGTCTTGACCGGCTCGGCTGGTTGCCCGGCCGGCGCCGGCCGCGCCTGCTGGCAGCGCTGGCGGCCGATGCAGCGCCGTTCCAGCCACTGCACACCACCCTTAAAGATGGCGCTGAGGCACTGGGTTTTGCCATCGAAACCCGCCCGCTGCTGCCGCATGTGACGCTGCTGCGCCGCCGCAAGTCGATCGCAGTTGACGCCGATGAGCCGGCGCTCGACACGGTCGCGGCTCACCCGCTCAGCGCCACAGGCGATATCCTGTTACCCGTTGCTGAGCTGGTCCTTTACCAGAGCGTGCCGGGTGCGGCGGGACCGCGCTATCTGCCGTTGTGGCAGGCACCACTGACGGGCGTGTCATGAATCAACCGGTCAAATCGAGTCGGCGTCATGGTTTGCTCCGTTCGAGCTTCGTTGTCAGCCTGATGACCATGATCTCGCGCGTGCTGGGTCTCGCGCGCGATGTGGCGTTTGCAATTTTTATTGGCGCTGGCGGCGCGGCCGACCCGTTTTTCATCGCCTTCAAGATCCCCAACTTCCTGCGCCGCCTGTTCGCGGAAGGCGCGTTTTCGCAGGCTTTTGTACCGGTGCTGTCGGAGTACCGCGAGCAGCGCTCGTTCGAGCAGGTGCGCCATCTGATCGATCGCGTATCCGGTGTGCTGGGGTCGACGCTGATTGCAGTCACCGTGGTCGCGGTTGTCGCTGCGCCGGCGGTGACCGCACTGTTCGCGCCCGGCTATCTGGGTGACCCGGAGAAGTTTGCGCTGACCACCGACCTGGTGCGCATCACCTTTCCCTATCTTTTTCTCATTTCGATGACCGGCTTTTCCGGCGCGGTGCTCAACAGCTACGGCCGCTTTGCGCCACCGGCGTTTGCGCCGGTGCTGCTCAATGTGGTGCTGATCGGTGCTGCCTTCGTTGCCAATCGCTGGTTCGAGGTGCCGGTCTATGCGCTCGCCTGGGGCGTGTTGCTGGCCGGCATCGTGCAGTGGCTGTTTCAGATGCCGTTTCTGGCGCGGCTGCGACTGACGCCGCGGCCGAAGTGGGACCCGAAGGACGAGGGGGTGGTGCGGGTGCTGACCCTGATTGTGCCGGCGCTGTTCGGCGTGTCGGTCAGCCAGATCAACCTGTTGCTCGGCACGGTGATCGCCTCGTTCCTGCCAACCGGCAGTGTCTCCTGGCTTTATTATTCGGATCGTCTTTCCGAGCTGCCGCTGGGCGTGTTTGCGGTCGCGATCGGCACGGTGATCCTGCCGAGCCTGTCGCGCAACCGCGCCGCCGGCTCCAGCGAAGCATTTTCGCAGACGCTCAACTGGGCGTTGCGACTGATTCTGCTGATCGGCCTGCCGGCGGCGGTGGCGCTGTTTGTGCTGGGCCCCTCCATTCTGATGACGCTGTTCCAGTACCGCGAAACCACGCCATTCGATATCCGCATGTCGGCGCTGTCGCTGGCGGCCATCGCTACCGGTCTTACCGCCTTCATGCTGATCAAGGTACTCGCGCCCGGCTTCTATGCACGCCAGGATATGAAGACGCCGGTACGCATTGGCATTACCGCCATGGTGGCCAACATGGTGCTGAGTGTGATTCTGGTGGTGCCGCTGCATCATTATCTGACCCTGGGTCATGTCGGCCTGGCCCTGGCGACCTCCCTGGCGGCCTGGCTGAACGCGGGGCTGCTGTACCGGGCGCTGCGCCGCGACGGCGTGCTGCAGCTGACGCCGGGCTGGGGGCGTTACCTGCTGCAGCTGGGCGGCGCCTGCCTGCTGATGGCGGCCACCCTGTGGTGGATCAATCCGGCGCTGACAGAGTGGCAGCAGTGGCTCTGGTGGCAGCGGGTCGGGCGCCTGCTGGGGATCATCGCCGCTGGCGGCGGCGTGTACCTGCTGGTGCTTGGGCTCGGCGGCGTGCGCCCGCGCCAGTTGCGCAGCCCGGTGTAACCGGGCCTTGCGCGGTGAAACCAGTACGTTGGGGGCGGAGGTCTGTCTCGCAGGAGCCAGCCGGCAGGCGAACAGCCCCGCACCCATGCCATTGGCACTACCGCCCGCCGCGGCGATAAGCCGGGCCAAAACTCATGGCGCTCCTGTTATAATCCGCCGCTTCCTGCGCGTGCCGCCAAGGCGGTTGCGAGCGCCCACTTCTCGGCCGAATGGACTTCATGGAGCTGATTCGCGGCTTGCACAACCTGCGGCCTCATCATCGTGGCTGCGTCGTCACGATCGGCGCTTTTGATGGTGTGCACCGCGGGCATCAGGCCGTGCTGCGCTCGCTGATGGCCAAGGGGCAGGAGCTGGGTTTGCCCTCTGTGGTGGTGGTGTTCGAACCGCTGCCACGCGAGTATTTTTCGCCGCTGGACGCGCCGCCTCGGCTGATGAGTTTTCGCGAGAAATTCGTGGCGCTGGCCGAGCTCGGTATTGATCGTCTGCTGCGGGTGCGCTTCGACGAGCGGTTGCGGCGCACGTCGCCCAGGCAGTTTGTCGAGGAGGTGATTGCCGGCGGACTGGGTGCCCGTTTCGTGCTTGTCGGTGACGATTCGCGCTTCGGCCGTGACCGCGGGGGCGATGAGGAGCTGCTGCGCGCTGGCGGCGAGCGCTTCGGTTATAGCGTTGCGGCGACGTCCACGGTGCTGGAGGGCAGTGAGCGGATCAGCAGTACGCGCATCCGCGAAGCGCTCGGTGCCGCTCGCTTCGAAGAGGCCGAACGACTGCTGGGCCGGCCCTACAGCATTACCGGCCGGGTGGTGACGGGCAAACAGCTGGGCCGCCAGCTGGGCGCGCCGACTGCCAATATCCAGCTGCGGCGTATCCGGGCTCCGCTGAACGGCGTCTATGCGGTGCAGGTGCAGGGGGTCGAAGCCGGGCGCTGCTGGCCGGGTGTTGCCAATATCGGCGTACGCCCCACCGTCGGCGATCTGGTGCAGGCGGTACTGGAAGTGCATCTGTTCGATTTTTCCGGCGATATCTACCGTCGCAAGCTCACCGTGCAGTTCCGGCACAAGCTGCGCGACGAAATCAAATTCGAGTCGCTGGCCGCGCTGCAAGCGCAGATCCAGTGTGATTTTCACGAAGGCCGGCGGCTGCTCGGTCTCAATCCATAGCCACTACGATATTCACAATGAGCGACTACAAGCACACTCTCAACCTGCCCGAGACTGCCTTCCCTATGAAGGCCAACCTCGCCAATCGCGAGCCTGAGGCGCTGGCACGCTGGCGCGAGCAGGGTCTCTACCGGATGATCCGGGAGGCGCGAGCCGGCCGGGAGAAGTTCGTGCTGCATGATGGCCCGCCCTATGCCAACGGCGAAATTCACATCGGTCACGCCGTCAACAAGGTGATCAAGGACATCATCGTCAAGTCGCGCACCCTGGATGGCTATGACGCGCCCTATGTGCCGGGCTGGGATTGCCACGGCCTGCCGATTGAGCTCAATGTCGAGAAGAAGGTGGGCAAAGCCGGGGTGAAGGTCGATGCGCCTGCCTTTCGCCAGCACTGCCGTGACTATGCTGCGCAGCAGGTGGCGAAGCAGAGTGAAGACTTCCAGCGGCTGGGCGTGGTGGGCGACTGGGACAATCCCTA
>JAJUJZ010000140.1 GCA_029265075.1 Gammaproteobacteria bacterium
ATGTCCGATCACGGCCGTTCGGATGTGCTGTTCCAGGCGCTGGCCGGCGACCGCAGTCGCGCGGTGATCAATGGTCGCATCCATATTGGCGGCGGCACCCGCGGCAACGACGGGCACTTCACCTCGCACAATCTGCTGCTGAGCGACACTGCCGAGATTGATGCCAAGCCGGAACTGGAAATCTACGCGGATGAGGTTGCCTGCTCGCACGGCGCCACCATCGGTCAGCTCGACGAAGAGCAGATTCTCTATCTGCAAAGCCGTGGTATCGAACGCGAGCTCGCCATCACGCTGCTGATGGAAGGTTTCCTAAAGTCGGGCATGCTGGAGGATCTGGACGAGGAACTCGCCCGCTTCCTGCGTGGCCACCTGCTTGCCAGCATTGGCGGGGAGCATTTATGACCGCCCATCAGCCTGTGTTCGATGTCGAAGCGCTGCGTCGCCAGTTCCCGATCCTCCATCAGGAGGTCCATGGCCGGCCGCTGATCTATCTCGACAACGCCGCGACCACGCAGAAACCGCAGGCAGTGATCGATGCGATCGACCGTTACTACGCGCATGACAATGCCAATGTGCATCGTGGCGTGCATTCGCTCAGCGAACGTGCCACGGCGGCGATGGAACAGGCGCGTGAGAGTGTGCGCAGCTTCCTCAACGCCGGTGAAGTGGCCGAGGTCATCTTCACCCGCGGCACCACCGAAGCAATTAACCTGGTAGCGCACGGCTTTGCGCGCGAAGTGCTCAGGCCCGGCGACGAGGTGCTGATCACCGCGCTCGAACATCACGCCAATATCGTGCCGTGGCAGCAGGCGTGTGCTGCGAGCGGAGCCACGCTCAAAGTGGCAGACATCGACGATAACGGCGAGGTGGTGCTGGCCGATTTCGAAGCCAAGCTGAGCGAACGCACCCGCATCGCTGCCTTCGCGCATGTGTCCAATGCACTGGGCACCATCAACCCGATCGAGAAGATGATCGCCCTGGCCAGGGCCGCCGGTGCGGCGGTACTGATCGACGGTGCCCAGGCTGTGGCGCATACGCCGGTCGACGTGCAGGCGCTCGACTGCGATTTCTACGCGTTGTCCGGTCACAAGCTCTATGGACCAACCGGCATCGGCGTGCTCTACGGGCGCCACGAGTGGCTGGAGCGACTGCCGGTTTATCAGACCGGCGGCGACATGATTCGCGAAGTGAGCTTCGACAAGAGCGTCTTTGCACCGCTACCGCACAAGTTCGAAGCCGGCACGCCGCATATCGCGGGTGTTATCGGCCTTGGGGCTGCCATCGAATGGCTGCGTGGGGTGGACTGGCCGGCGCTGATCGCCCACGAGGATCGCCTGCTGGCGCGCGCCACCGAGCGGGCCGCGGGTCTGCCCGGCATGACCATCGTCGGGCGCGCGCAGCGCAAGGCAGGTGTACTCTCCTTCATGCTGGACGGCGTGCACCCGCATGACATCGGTACGTTTCTCGATTTCGAAGGCATCGCGATTCGCGCCGGCCACCACTGTGCCATGCCGGTAATGACCCGGTTTAATGTGCCGGCCACAGCGCGTGCTTCCTTTGCCGCCTATAACACACTGGCTGAGGTGGACCGGCTGTTCGAAGCGCTGGACAGCGTCCGTCGAACCTTCGCCTGAACCAGATCAACGCTGTATCAGACCGAGATCCCGATGAATCCTGAACTTCGCGCCCTCTACCAGGAAATGATCCTCGACCATGGGCGTCGCCCGCGCCACTTCGGCGTGCCCGAGCATTACACGCACAAGATGGAAGCGTTCAATCCACTGTGCGGCGATCGTCTGACGCTTTACGCCACCCTTGAGGATGGTAATGTTAAAGCCGTTCAATTCGAGGGTCAGGGCTGCGCCATTTCAATGGCTTCCGCCTCGATGATGTGCGAGGAAGTCGAGGGCAAGGCCTGCGCCGACGCGCGGACACTCTACGAACACTTCCAGCAGCTGGTCACCGGTCAGCGCGGCGCGGAAGATATCGGGCGGCTCGAGATCCTCGCCGGCGTCAGACACTTCCCCAGCCGGGTGAAATGCGCCACGCTAGCCTGGCACAGCCTTGACCACATGTTGCGCGGCGATAGCACGCCGGTCAGCACCGAGTAGGACAGGAGGTGATTCGATGACAGCAGTAGCGACGTTTGATCAGAACGACATCCTGCAGGTCGAGCCTGCGGCAGCGGCTCATCTGTCACGCTTCCTGAAAGAGGACGCCCGTGGGATTCGCATCAGCATTCGGGACAGCGGCTGTTCCGGCTATGCCTATGTCATGGAGGCCGTCAGCGAAGAGCCGGCCGACAGCATTGTGATTACCGCGGACGGACTTACCCTGTTTGTCGACCGCAAATGCGCACCGGCGCTGACAGGCTGCACGCTGCGGCTGGTAAAGGAGGGGCTCAATGAAACCGTCAAGTTCGATAATCCCAACGCTGGATCTTACTGCGGATGCGGAGAGAGCTTCACCATTAATCCCGACATCGAAGTCCAGCTCTAGCCGCGAACGACTGAAACTGCGGCGCGCCGTCCGCGCGCTGGCAGTGCCGAGCGGCGTTCCCCAAGAGCTGCCCGCCGACGCTGAAGTTGTCATCAGCCAGGCGCTGGGCGGCAGCTTCTCCGTCGAGTACGAAGGCAACCTCTATCGCATCGACGGTCTCGACGCCGACGCGCTGGACAAACCGGCACTCACCCTGACCTTCAGCGATGTCGAACCTGGTGTAGTCAGGCGCGAACATGTCGAACAGGTGCTGCGCACGGTTTATGATCCGGAGATTCCAGTCAATATTCTCGATCTGGGACTGGTTTACGCGCAGCACATCGATGGCGGCAAGGTCACGATCGAGATGACCCTGACCGCACCTGCCTGCGGCATGGGCGAGGTGCTCTGCGCTGAAGCGCAGCGTCGTCTCGAGCAGGTTCCTAACGTCGAATCGGTGGAGGTGAAACTGGTGTTCACGCCGCCATGGAATCGTTCGATGCTCTCCGACGAAGCCAGGCTGGAGCTTGGATTGTTCTGACAGAAGTGTTCTGACCTGATGCCGATTTCATCGCGTGATGAAGTGGGTCCAGTCCCTGCCCCCTTTCTTTTTAAAGCGAGCTCCTGCCATTACCGCCCGGCAGCCAGCTGGGCCGGCTGCTTCTCAGCGTTTAAATAGTAGTTGTCGACCGTGGGCTGGTTCACGGGCCAGCCATTACCGATGAACCCGACCGGCCGGTCGGGGTCCACTTCTGTTCATGGATCTGCAGAGAACTGGTTCGATGTGGCAGAGGCTGTGCGCTCTATTACTGGCCGGGCTTATTCCGGCCGCACTGGCTCACGCCCAGACCGTGGAGAGAGCGCCAGCTTTTGCGGTGCGCGACACCGAGGGCAAGCTGATAACGCTGACCGATTTCGATGAGCGGGTGCTGATTCTGGAGTGGACGCATCCCGAGTGCGAAGCCGCGCAGCAGCTCTACCAGAGTGGCGCGCTGCCGGCACTGCAGCAGCGTGCCCGAGACGCCGGCGCCATCTGGCTGACGGTGTTTTCCGCTGCCCGCGGCAAGGATGGATTTCAGGAAAGTGACAAAGTTGCTACCACGCAACACGACCACGGCGCCAACTCGACTGCCTCGCTGGTCGACGAAACCGGCATCATGGCCCGCATGTACAAAGTCACGCACGCGCCTCACCTGATCATTATCGATATTGCCGGGCGTATCGCCTGGCAGATAAGTGGCGTATTCAGCACGGACGTGGTCGAGGAAGCCATCACTACTGTTATCGCGAATCGCACGCCAGAACCTGCTACCGCCGCCGCTGATGGCTGTGAGATTGCCATCTGAGCGTATAACCCGGGGACCTTAGCCGCCGCCCCCTCATGCGCCATTGACATAACCCCGGCGTCCTATCCGACATACAATCCTTGAAGGTCGATTACCGATGGCTGACAGAGGAGACCAAGCGATGAAGCGGTACTATTTTATAGACCGGAGTCTCGAAGATCTCCGCGCCGTCGAGGACGAGCTCGAACGCAGCGGCGTCGATGCCTGCCAGATGCATGTGCTGAGCCACGATGATGCAACCGTGTCACGGCTGGGCCTCAACGAAGTGCACGATTTTCTGAAAAAGGACATCGTCCACGCCGGCGAACGGGGCGCCCTCCTCGGCCTGATCGTTTCAGCCGTATCGATTGTCATTGCCTGGCTAAGCGGCTTGCCTGAAACCATCGGCTGGGTTCCATTTGCGTTTCTGTCGGTGATTCTGCTGGGCTTTTTTACCTGGGAAGGCGGCTTTCTCGGTATCCAGTTGCCCAACAGTCGTTTCCGCCGCTTTGAAAAAGCGCTGCGCCATGGCCGGCATGTGTTTCTGGTCGACGTCAAACCAGGACAGGAGCCCTTGCTGCAATCCGTGCTGGCTCACCACCCCCATCTGCGCGCAGCAGGAACGGGCATTGCAGCGCCGGGCTGGATTATCTCCAGCCAGCGCAGCTGGCGCCAGTTCCTGCGCTGGGCACCGTGAGCACTGCTTTTAGTTTCCAGGCTCCAGCGCTAACGCCACAGATATGCCGCAACCAGGTTCACTTTGCTACGGCCCTGGTATGAACTGCTCGACTGCGTCCGCTTTCTAAACGCTGCTCGAGCACAACAGAGGCTGTCGCGATGAGCAGCGACATTCGCATAGGAATTTCCGGGTGGCGCTATGCACCCTGGCGTGGTGAGTTCTATCCAAAGGGACTGGTCCAGCGACGCGAGCTGGAGTATGCATCGCGTCAGCTCAGCTCGATCGAAGTCAATGGGACCTTCTATTCACTGCAACGGCCGGAAGTATTCCAGCGCTGGGCAGATGAGGTGCCCGACGATTTTCTGTTTGCTGTCAAAGCGCCGCGCTATATCACGCATACCCTGCGCTTACGGGACGCGGAGGCGGCGCTGGGCAATTTCCTGGGATCCGGGTTGCTGCGTCTGGGCCGCAAGCTTGGACCGCTGCTCTGGCAGTTCCCACCTACGTTCAGATACGACCACGACCGTTTCGCCCGCTTCTGCGAACAGCTG
>JAJUJZ010000198.1 GCA_029265075.1 Gammaproteobacteria bacterium
GGCATGGGAGTCGTACTGGGCGAACAGCTGCAGCGCGACCTGGGTCTCAGCTGGACCATTTACATCGACCGCCTCGGTCGCAGTCGGGCCCTCGAGATTCCTGGAACCAACGAGTTTCTGTTCCCGGTCACCATGATTTCGCGACGCGTTGAAGCCGGGGCCGAAGCCAATGTACAGGAGATTTACGACCGCGCCCGGGAAATCGTGACTGAAGTGCGAAACCGCCAGTCACCCTTCTGATACTGTTGCCCGCCGCGGGAGCCGCCCAGCCGGCGCCTGCGGCATTGGCACGCGATATTATTTCCTGAAAGCCTGTTTGCCTGTCTGGAGTGCCCTGAATGGACGCTATTACCCTGCTTACCCAGCGCGCCTCAGCCCCTCGCCTGGCCGAGCCAGCGCCGCATGGTGAGGCGCTGCAGAACATTATCGCCGCGGCCGTACGTGCGCCGGACCATGCCCGGCTCCGCCCCTGGCGACTGATAACCATCGAGGGCGACGCGCGCGGCCGGCTCGGTGAACTGTTCGAGGAGGCGCTGCTGAAACGGGACAGTAATGCCAGCGAGGAGCAGCGCACCAAGGCGCGTAACGCGCCGCTGCGTGCACCGCTGCTGATAGCGGTTGTGGTGCGGCTGCAGGAGCACCCGAAGGTGCCAGCTATTGAGCAGTGGCTCAGCGCCGGCTGCGTTGCCCATGCCGTCCTGCTGGCCGCTCAGGCCCAGGGCTTTGGCGGCATGTGGCGCACTGGCGAAGCCAGTTACGACCGGCATATCGCCAGCGGCCTCGGCCTGGGCGATAACGAAGAGCTGGCCGGTTTCATCTACCTCGGCACACCGCTGTTACCGGTGGCAACAGCACCCCGCGAAGTGCCGGCCGAGTTCGTCACGCGCTGGTCCTGACCGCGGCGGCTGGCAGCTGAAGCGAGCGTCAGCCCCGCATCAGCCACAGCAGACATGCGGTGGTCATCCCCCACACCAGGTTGAGCAATACGATAAACAGCGCGGTGCCGTTCAGCAGGTGCACCGCCTTGCCCGCCAGCACGGGATGTATCACCAGCATCACCAGCGACACCACCAGCCCCAGCAGCACCGCCCTGACCAGCGCGCCGCGCGACAGCGGCAGCAGAAACAACAACCCCCACAGCCCGCCCAGCACAACCCGCGCATAGATGACCGCGGGCAGCAGTGCGGTTGCCACGTGAGCATTGAGCGCGCGCGTAATGCCATACTGCGCCGCCAGCCAGGCCATCAGACACTGCATCAGTCCACCAGCGGCACCCGCCGCGAAGCAAAGCGCAACCGCCCTCAGACTACTTCCCATAAGCCGCTCCGGATGAGGTTTGGTGGGGGCACCTTACGGCAACGCCGCCAGCCGTCAACCTCCCGCACATGAGAATGAGCCTGCGTTCCCAGGCTGTGGTTAGAATGGTCCGGTGACCAACCAACGGATGATGCCCATGCGAATGCTCTTTGATACTCGTTCCGTGCTGCTGGCCAGCCTGCTGGCACTGCCCGCCCTGCTGACCGGTACTGCATCCGCCGCCGAGCCCGAGCGGCCGCACCTGGCCGTCAGTGCCGAAGGGTTCGTCGAGGCCACGCCCGACGTGGTGGTAATCAACGTCACTGTGAGCCATACCGCCGATTCGCTCTCTGCCGCCAAGCGCCAGGCCGATGAGGTAAGCAATGCCGTGATCCGCGCCGCCAATCTGCACGGCATCAGGGATGACGATCTGCAGGCGTCGAAAATTCAGGCCGCACCCGAATATGAGTGGCACGACGGCAAGCGGGTATTGCGGGGACAGCGCATCACCCGCCAGTTCGAGCTCACGCTGCGGGACACCGATCGCTATGCGGCGCTGATACAGGCACTGGCGGATGCTTCAGTTACGGAGCTGAACGGTATCCGCATGGAGTTCTCCAACCAGGAGAAGCTGGAAGCCGAAGCGCTGGCGAAGGCGATCAGCAATGCCCGCGCCAAGGCTCGCGGCATGGCCGCCGCCTTCGACGTCAGGCTGGGGCAGGTGCTGCGCGCCAGCGAACGGGGCACTGGTGCGCCGCCCGCACCTTACGAGATGCGTGCTGATTTCGCCAAAGCGCAGGCGGCCAGTCCCGGTGAGGCCGCACTGCGCATTGGCAAACAGCGCATCGTCCGCACCATCGACGCCGTGTTCGCAATCGAGGCGCGCTAGTCAGGACAGAGCGCCACCCCCGTAAAAGCAGGGCTTGCGCCGACTTTAATCGCTCGGTTAAA
>JAJUJZ010000006.1 GCA_029265075.1 Gammaproteobacteria bacterium
CGCGTCGTCGGCGCGGGGGCCGCCGCGGCGGTCGGGGACGCGGCACCGGCAGTCAGGCCGCTCAGGCAGAAACCGATGAGGCGACCGACACGGAAGCAGGCGAGCAGGAAGTGGCACCCGTAGCCACCCAGGCGGCCGAGCAGAGCCCGGCCGAGCCGACCGAGCGTTTCGCTACGCAGCCAGTTGCAGAGCGTGCTGACACGCCGGTGAAGCCCGCTGAAACGCGCTCCGAAGCGCTCGACGAAACGCCTGCCGAAGCAGCTCCGGCAGCAGCTGCCGAAGCCTCCGCGAAGGTGGCCACGAAGGAAGCGGTCGCGCAGGAAGCGGGTGTGGTTGCCGTCCCCGCAACAGCAGCCACTCCGTCCGCACCTGCTGACTCGCGCACGGCGGCAACCGAGTCCGCACAGCAGCAGAGCCTGCCGTTCTCGGAGCCGGCCAGCACAGCAGCGAGCGAACCCGCTGCTCCGGCACCTGCTGTCGCACCGGCAAGCTCTGCCCCGGCAGCAGAGCGGCCCGCTCCTGCCGCCGCTGCTGAGGCACGGGGAGCACGCGCTGCCAACGACCCGCGGCTGGCCCCGCGGGTAGCCGAACCGGTGGGCCTGAGTACCGAAAAGCTCGCGATCGAGCCGATTAAGGTCGCGCCGCCGGCGCAGCCGGAGAGCCGCCCGCAGCCGCCGCGCGCGCCCAACGATCCACGCCTGCAGCGAGAGCAGCAGGCTGATCGCCCGGCGTAAACAGTGCTGAAAGCCCGCTCCGGCGGGCACTGCAAAACAGAGCCCCGGCTACGGCCGGGGTTTCTGTTTATGGCTCAGCTACCGGCCAGGCGCGGACAGTCTCAGGTGCGCCCCGTCAGCGCCGCTATCAGCACCGCTGCAATACCCAGCGGTGTGATATAGCGCAGCACCCAGTACCAGGCTCGAAACGACAGCTCGCTCCGCTCGAGCAAGGCGCCGCGCCAGCCGTCACCGACCGTCAGCCAGCCGACGAACAGCGCCACCAGCAGCCCCCCGGCGGGTAGCATGAGGTTGGAGGCGAGAAAATCGATCAGCTCAAATGCTGTTCTGTTGAACAGCAGCGGCTCGGACCACCAGCTGAACGAGCCCACGGTGCCGAGGCTTACCAGCCAGACCGCCGCGCCCAGCCAGCACGCCGCCTGACGTCGGCTGCAGCCGAAACGTTCTACCACGGTTGTCATCAGCGGCTCGATCGTTGAAATGGCGGAAGTAAAGGCAGCCAGCGCCAGCATCAGGAAGAATGCAGTGCCGATCAGCACACCCCCGGGCATCTGTCCGAAAGCAATGGGCACCGTCACGAATACCAGCTGCGGCCCCACCCCGGGCTCCAGACCATGGGCGAAGACAATCGGGAACAGCGCCAGCCCGGCCAGCATCGCAACTGCCGTGTCCGCCAGCGAAATTTCCAGCGCCGTGCGTGGCAGCGAGCTGGTACCCGGCAGATAGGCGCCGTAGATGATCATGGTGCCGGCGCCCAGCCCTAGCGAAAAGAACGCGTGACCCATGGCTACCAGCACCACTGGCCAGGTGAGGGCGCTGAAATCGGGTCTGAAGAGAAACTGCAGGCCTGCGGCGAAGTCGCCCTCAATCGTCGCATAGATAACCAGCACCACCAGTAACAGGATCAGCACTGGCATGCTGAAGCGGAGCGAAGCTTCCAGACCCCGCCGCACGCCGAGTCCGACACAGACCATGGTTGCAACCAGAAAGCCGGTGCTGTAAGCCAGCACTACCCAGGGCCGCGCCACATGTGATTCGAACAGCGCCGTGATTTCGACCGCGCTGCGCTGAGTAAAGGCGCCTTCGAGGGCAGCGAGGGTGTAATAGACCACCCAGCCGGCAATCACCGTGTAAAACGAAAGGATCAGGAAGCCCGCCAGGGCGGCCAGCCAGCCCACCGCTCCCCATGCGCGCGGGTATCGGCGGCCCTCAGCCCGGGCGATGGTCATCAGCGAGGCAGCCGGACTATGGCGGGCCCGGCGACCGATAGCGGCTTCCGCGATGAGCAGCGGCAGGCCGATCAGCAGGATGCAGCCGAGGTAGACAATGACAAAGGCGCCACCGCCGTACACACCCGTAATGTAGGGAAACTTCCAGATATTGCCGAGGCCAACAGCCGAACCCGTGGCCGCCAGAAAATAGATCCAGCGACTGCTCCACTGCCCGTGGGGAGATACATCCTTACGTACGTCCATGCCAGCACTCTTGTTGGTTATCGCTGGGCTGGCAGTGTAACAACCCGCCAATGTCACTCAACGCCTTGAGTAATCGTCAGCGCCCGGTATAATGCGCCGGCTTGCCGGAGGGGTGGCAGAGCGGCTGAATGCACCGGTCTTGAAAACCGGCGTGGGGGAAACTCCACCGTGGGTTCAAATCCCACCCCCTCCGCCATCTTGCCGTCCTGTCCGGGCAATGCTCCGCTCACCCCGATCTCCGATGCACCTCTGCCCCGCCGGTTTGCTTTTCGCAAGTTTTCCTTTTGCCTGAGCCCCCGGTATCATCTCTCCGAGTGTTAATTTTCCTTACGAGTGGAGAGACCCATGCAGCAGCCTCAAGCCATCGATCGCCGTCAGGCCGGCGTCTCGGTCGCCTCCTCAGCCGCAACCGCCAAAGTTCTCAAGAACACCTACCTGTTGCTGGCCATGACGCTGGCCTTCAGCGCATTCACTGCCATGCTGGCGCGCAGTCTGCCACCGCTTAATCCGTGGCTGTTCCTGATTGGCGCCTATGGCCTGATGTTCCTGACCCACAAGCTCGCCAACAGCGCGTGGGGCCTCGTGTCGGTGTTCGCGTTCACCGGATTCTTCGGCTTCGCACTGGGGCCGATTCTCAACGCCTACCTCCAGAGCAGCGCCGGCACCGCCATCCTGACACAGGCACTGGGCGGCACCGCGATTGCGTTCGCTGCACTGTCGGGCTACGCGCTGGTTTCACGCAAGGATTTCTCATTCCTCAGCGGCTTTATTGTCATCGGCTTCGTGGTGCTGATGCTGGGCGTGGTAGCCGGTTTGTTCCTTAACATTCCAGCGCTGAGCCTCGCGCTCTCCGCCGGCTTCATCCTGTTTGCCAGTGCCGCAATCCTGTATCAGACCAGCGCCATCATTCACGGCGGCGAGCGCAACTACATTCTCGCTACGATTGGCCTCTATGTGTCGATCTACAACATCTTCATCAGTCTGCTTAATCTGCTCACCGCCTTCGGCGGCGACGACTGACCAGACGGAAAGAGTCTGGAGCCCCGGCCTGCCCGGGGCTTTTTCATTGCGGCCCGGAGCGCGACCCGATGACGACATTCGCTCTCATGGTGCAGTCGAGCCCCCTGTCCAGCCAGAACGCCACGACTGCCCTCAATTTCGCGAAGGCGGCCATTGCTGCCGGGCACCGCGTTCTGCGCGTCTTCTTTTTTCATGATGGCGTGATCTGCGGCGACGACCGGGCTGGTTACCCGCACAACGAGCCGGCCACCGAGTGGAAAGCGCTGGCCTCGGAGCACGGTATCGACCTGGTGCTGTGTGCACCCAGCGCCCTCAGGCGCGGCGTGGTGGATGAAGGACAGGCAGCCCGCCTCGGCCGTCAGCCCACCGCCACTGCGCCCTTCGCGCTGTCCGGTCTGGGTCAGTGGGTGGAAGCGGCCGCCGCCGCAGACCGCGTAGTGACGTTTGGCGTATGAATACTCCGGAGTCAACAGCAAAGCGGTGGCTGCTGGTATTTCAGCGCCCGCCCTACGGCAGCGCGCTGGCACGCGAGGCCGTCGACGTCGCGCTGGCCGCTGCTGCCTTCGGCCAGCAGGTCAGCCTGCTGTTTCTCGGCAACAGCGTCTGGCAACTGCTTCCGAATCAGCAAGGTGACGCCATCGGTCACAAGGACTTTGATCGCCAGCTGGGCGCGCTGCCGATGTACGATATCGATCAGTTTTTCGTCGCGGCGGATGCGCTCACCGCGCGCGGCCTGGCCGCGACGGATCTGGTACTGCCGGTCACTGTGCTGGAGCCGGCTGCGATCGCCCCCCTGCTCGCGTCGCACGACATCGTCCTGAGCTTCTGAGCATGCTTCACATCGTCAACAAGGCTCCGCCCCACTCCGCGCTCGATCGCTGTCTGCGCTACAGCAACGGCTCGCAGGCAATAATTCTGCTGATCGAAGATGGCGTCTACGCAGCAGTTGTCGGTACTGAATGGGCGCAGCAGCTGCTGGACTCCGGCGCTACGATCTGGGTTCTGGAGCCGGATGTGGAGGCACGTGGCATCGGCGGCCGCATCGAGCCGGGTATTGGCCGGGTCGACTTCAGCGGCTTTGTCGAGCTCTGCTGTCAGCATCACCCGATTCAGAGCTGGTACTGAGCCATGGCGAACAACCATTCCACCCTGCTGGTCGAGGGCGACCCGGTCGAACTGGATGACGAAGGTTATCTGCTCGACTTCAATGCCTGGAACCGGTCGGTGGCCGAAGCGCTGGCCCGGCAGGATGCGCTCACCCTAACACCCGAACACTGGGAGATCATCGAGCTGCTGCGCCTGTTCTATCAGGAGTTTCAGCAAGCCCCGGCGATGCGCGCTCTGGTGAAATATGTCGGCCTGCAACTCGGCGCCGACAAGGGTAACAGTATCCATCTGCTGCGACTCTTCCCCGGAAGCCCCGCCCGACGAGCTGCTCGGATTGCCGGCCTGCCCCGCCCCGAACATTGTCTTTAACCCTTTTTATAAGCGCGCGAAACGAGTAAGATGCGCGCCGTGCGGCAACAGGTCGCAGGATAAACCCGTATATCCCGGTGCAAATCTCGCTACTATGCTATCCGCACCGTCCCGTGTCTCCAGTAAGCGATGATCCTCGCCAACTACTGAGCAATCAGTAACTTCTGGCTACCTGGAATATCGCCCTGGATATGGGAAGTGGTGGCGCCGCAATGGCCCGCCCAGCGCACAGACATATTCATTGAGCGGACGCGCTCCTTCCAGTGGAAAGACTTGCGATGAGTTCATCAGGACAGTTCCCCACACAGCCCACGAGCCCCGCGCTCTCACTATCTCTCGGTGCCGATCTCGAGCACCCGGTTTACAACTATCGGGTCGTTCGTCAGTTCGCCATCATGACGGTAGTCTGGGGTATCGTCGGTATGGCGGTGGGTGTGATCATTGCTGCCCAGCTTGCCTGGCCGGCACTCAACTTCGATACCCCCTGGTTCACCTTCAGCCGGCTGCGACCGCTGCATACCAATGGCGTTATCTTTGCCTTTGGTGGTACGGCGCTGATCGGTACGTCGCTGTACGTAGTGCAGCGGACCTGTCAGACCAGACTGGTGTCTGACGCGGCAGCCTCATTTATCTTCTGGGGCTGGCAGGCGATCATCATTGCCACCATCATCTCGCTGCCCCTCGGCCTGACCTCCACCAAGGAGTATGCCGAGATGGAATGGCCGATCGACGTGGCCATCGGCGTGGTATGGGTGGTCTATGCGTGGCTTTACTTCGCCACCATCGCCAAGCGCAAAACCAGCCACATCTACGTGGCCAACTGGTTTTACGGCGCATTCATCATCGCCATTGCCATGCTGCACATCGTCAACAGCATGGCGATTCCGGTTTCGCTCACCAAGTCGTACTCCATGTACTCCGGCGCGGTCGATGCGATGGTGCAGTGGTGGTACGGCCACAGTGCGGTTGGTTTCCTGCTCACCGCCGGCTTCCTCGGCATGATGTACTACTTCGTACCGAAGCAGGCTGATCGTCCGGTTTACTCCTACCGGCTGTCGATCGTTCACTTCTGGTCGCTGATCTCGATCTACATCTGGGCCGGTCCCCACCACCTGCACTACACCGCACTGCCGGACTGGGCGCAGAGCGTGGGGATGGTGATGAGTCTTATCCTGCTGGCACCGAGCTGGGGCGGCATGATCAACGGCATCATGACCCTGAGCGGCGCCTGGCATAAGCTGCGCACCGACCCGACCCTGCGCTTCCTGATCGTTGCCCTCTCCTTCTACGCGATGGCAACGTTCGAAGGCCCGATGATGGCAATCAAGACCGTCAACTCGCTGTCGCACTACACCGACTGGACCATTGGTCACGTTCACTCTGGTGCGCTGGGCTGGGTTGCGATGATTACCATCGGCTCGCTCTACCACCTGATTCCGGTGCTGTACGGCAAGCGTCAGATGTACTCGGTGCCGATGATCAACGCGCACTTCTGGCTGGCAACTGTGGGTACCGTTCTCTACATCGCTTCGATGTGGGTCAACGGCATCATGCAGGGTCTGATGTGGCGTGCCTACAACGCCGACGGCACCCTGACCTACAGCTTTGTCCAGTCCGTGGAAGCAAGCTGGCCTGGTTACGTCGTACGCCTGATCGGTGGTGCCATGTTCTTCTCCGGCATGCTGCTGATGGCCTACAACGTGTGGATGACCACGCGCCGTTCCCTGCCTGACACGGCGGACACCGCTGCGGTAGTCCCTGCCGCCTCAGTACAGAGCGCGTGAGGAGCTGACAGATGAATCACGATATTGTTGAACGGCACGTTGGCCTGCTCGTAGTTCTGACCTTCGTCGCACTCAGCTTTGGCGGCCTGGTGGAAATCGTCCCGCTGATGTTCCAGAAACAGACGACGCAGCCGATCGAAGGCCTCAGGCCACTGACCGCACTGCAGCTGGAAGGCCGGGACATTTACATGCGTGAAGGCTGTGCCAACTGCCACTCGCAAATGATCCGCGCCCTTCGTTCTGAGACCGAGCGTTACGGTCACTACTCGGTTGCCGGGGAGTCGGTCTACGACTTCCCGCACCTGTGGGGCTCGAAGCGTACCGGTCCGGATCTGGCACGGGTGGGCGAGCGCTATTCTGACGAGTGGCACCGCGCTCACCTCTACAACCCGCGAGACGTAGTTCCCGAGTCGAACATGCCGGCCTATCCGTGGCTGTTTGAGCGCACGCTCGATGGCAAACACACGGCCCGCAAGATGGAAGTTCTCCGCAAGCTCGGCGTGCCCTATACCGATGAAGACATCGCGGGTGCGCAGGAAGCTGTGGCCGGCAAGCCCGAAATCGACGCTCTGGTTGCCTATCTGCAGCAGCTCGGCACCCTTCTCAAGTTCCAGCGCTGAGGAGAAACGAATGGACATCGATACGTTACGCGCCTTCAGCACGATTCCCGCGCTGATCGCATTCCTCGCCATCTGTGCCTGGACTTATAGCAGCCGGCGCAAGGGTCGCTTCGAAGAAGCGGCACAAGCGCCCTTCGCCGACGAACATTTGCATTCACAGCCCAGCGCTGTAGAAAGTTCAACCGGGAAGCAAAATCATGAGTAACTTCTGGAGCGCGTGGATCATCGTTCTGACGGTGCTCACGCTGGCTGGCAACGCCTGGGTTTTGCTTGCAAACCGCAAGACTGTCTCGCGTGGCCCGGATACAACAACTGGTCATAACTACGACGGCATCGAGGAGTATGACAACCCGCTGCCGGCCTGGTGGTTCTGGAGCTTTGTTCTCCTGTTCCTCTTTTCGATCGGCTATCTGATTGCCTATCCCGGCCTCGGCAGCTTCAAAGGGCTGCTCGGCTGGACGCAGGTCAACCAGCTTGAAAAGGAGCTGGCTGCTGCGCAGGAGCGTTACGGTCCGATTTTCGACCGCTATGCTGCCATGCCGATCGAAGAAGTCGCCCAGGATCCGCAAGCTCGTCAGATGGGTCAGCGGCTGTTTGCCAACAACTGTTCGCAGTGTCACGGTGTTGACGCGCGCGGCAGCTTTGGCTTCCCCAACCTGACTGATAACGACTGGCTGTGGGGCTCATCGCCTGAACAGATCCGTCAGACCATCACCCACGGCCGTCAGGGCGTCATGCCGGGCTGGGAGTCGGTACTGGGCAATAAGGGCGTCGTCGACGTCACCGCCTACGTACTGTCGCTCAGCGGCCGGGAAGCTCCTGCCGGTGATATCAACGCTGGCGAGCAGGCCTACAAGACCGTCTGCGCGACCTGCCACGGCCCCGAAGGCAAAGGAGACATCGCTTTCGGCGCACCGAATCTGACCGACGATATCTGGCTGTACGGTTCGTCGCCGGCGTGGATTCAGCAGACCGTTCGTTATGGTCGTAACAACGTAATGCCCGCTTTTGGTGAAAACCTCGAGCCGGCGAAAATCCACTTGCTGGTTGCGTACGTCTGGGGGTTGTCGAACCTCGACGCCAAGGAAACTGCAAGTCGCTAGAGAGCGGGCCGCAAGGCCGCGCCCGCTCCTCCCCGTCATCCTTGGGAGGATGCATGAAGAAGTCAGAACGTATTCCCAGCGTCGAGATTCAGGCGCCTGAATCTGGCGAAATCGACCTGTACCAGAAGCGGGAGAAGATCTACACCCGCAAGGTCGAGGGGTTCTATCAGCGCATCCGCCTGTTCACAGGGTGGCCACTGCTGCTCGGATATTTCCTGCTGCCGTGGCTCACCTGGGACGGCCGCCCGGCCGTCCTGTTCGACCTGCCGGCGCGCAAATTCCACATTTTCCATATCACGCTGTGGCCGCAGGATCTCCCTCTGCTCGCCTGGCTGCTGATCATTGCCGCGTTTGCATTGTTCACCGTCACCATGTGGGCGGGACGTGTCTGGTGCGGTTACACCTGCCCGCAGACGGTCTGGACCGCCATTTTCATGTGGGCGGAAGAGTTTGCCGAAGGCAGCCGGCACCAGCGCATTAAACTGGACCAGGCCCCCTGGTCGGCCGAGAAAGTGGCGCGCAAAACGCTGAAGCACGTCATGTGGTTTGGCTTCGCCTTCCTCACGGGCGTTACCTTTGTCGGCTACTTTACCCCGATCCGGGAGCTGCTGATTGGCCTCTTCACGCTGGACGCGCACTTCTGGTCCTACGCGTGGACAGTGTTTTTCACCGGCGCCACCTACATCAACGCCGGCTGGCTGCGCGAGCAGGTCTGCATCTACATGTGCCCCTACGCGCGTTTCCAGGCAGCGATGTTCGATCGCGATACCCTGATCGTCTCGTATGACAAGGAGCGTGGCGAGCCGCGCGGTGCCCGCAAGGTCGGCACCGATCCGGCCGCGCTGAGCCTCGGCGACTGTATCGACTGCAGTATCTGCGTGCAGGTCTGCCCGACCGGCATCGATATTCGCGACGGCCTGCAGTATGAATGCATCAACTGCGCACTCTGCATCGACGCATGTAACGAGGTGATGGACCGGATGGGCTATGCCCGCGGGCTGATTCGTTACACCACCGAAAACGCACTTGACGGCAAGCCGACGCGCATGCTGCGGCCGCGTCTGATGGGCTACGCTGCCATTCTGCTCATCATGGCCGGTCTGTTTGTCTATACCGTGCTGACGCGTGTTCCGGTTGGGCTCGACGTGGTACGCGAACGCACCCAGCTCTACCGCGAAACCAGTGATGGGCTGGTCGAGAACACCTACCTGCTCACCATCCGCAACATGAGCGAGCAGGCACATGAGTTCGAGATCAGCATGCGCGGCCTGGAAGGTGCGCAGCTGGTCGGCAGTACGCGAGTTGAAGTGGCCGGCGGCGCGGCGCATGAACTGCCGCTGCGGCTGACCGTCGACCCGGCGGCACTGACCAACAGCAACGTCGACATCGAGTTTGTGGTCGAAGCGACTGACGAACCCTCCTACCGCGCTACTACGGAGAGCCGGTTCCTCGGACCCCGGCTGCCACGCTGATGCAAGAGACAGAGATGAGAACGGACACTGACGTCACCCCCTGGTACCGGCAGTTCTGGCCCTGGTTCATCATTGCTCTGCCGACTATCATCGTGGTGGCGTGCATCGTGATGCTGATGGTCGCCATCGAGCACGACGACAGCACGGTAGACGACAACTATTACAAGGAAGGCCTGGCCATTAACATGCGCCTGGCGGAAGACCAGGCGGCTACCCGTCTCGGTCTGAACGCTCAACTGCGGCTGGACCTGACTTCGGGCGACGCCAACCTGACCCTCAGCAGCGAGCAGTCGGTGACGCCACCGGCGTCGCTGCTGCTGCGCTTCACCCATCCGCTCAATGCCGACGCCGACTTCGAAGTGAATATGCGGCAGATCGCCGGCTTCAGCTATCGCGGCGATCTCGAGCGTCCTATTCAGGGGCGCTGGCACCTTGAGCTGCGCAGCGAAGAGTGGCGGCTGCGCAAGACCATCGACGTGCGGCCCACCGCGGACCAGGTGCATCAGTGGGATTTAGTGCATGAGTGAAGCTGCTTCGCTCCTCTCCTCCTGCTTTCACTGCGGCGACGCGGTGCCGCCCGCGATGGCGGGCGAAGTGCTGGAGATTGAGGGGCGTGAAGTGGCTTTCTGCTGCCCCGCCTGCCGCATGGTGGCCATGACCATCCGCGACAGCGGGCTGACCAGCTATTACCGGTTCCGCGACGAGCGTGGCGATAAACCTACCACGCCAGCCCGTTATGACGCCTTTGACCAGCCCGCCTTTCAGCGCCGCTGGGTGCGCCGCCGCAGTGACGGACTGGTCGAAACCGAGCTGCTGCTCGAAGGCATGCACTGTGCCGCCTGTATCTGGCTGATTGAACACCATCTGCGGCAGCTGCCCGGGGTACGCGAAGTACAGGTCAACCTGAGCGAGCAGCGCTGCCAGGTGAGCTGGGAGCCAGACGTTTCCAGACTGAGTAATATCTGCTCCGCCGTTGCGGCCATCGGCTATCAGCCGCAGCCGTTCAGTGCCGACCGGCTGGAGCAGTCACAGCGCGCCGAGCAGCGCCGCCTGCTGCGCCAGCTGGGTGTTGCCGGGCTCGGCTCCATGCAGGTCGGCATGGCAGCCATTGGCCTTTATGCGGCCGATCTGCAGGGCGGCATCCACGATTCCATGCGAGAGCTGCTGCGCTGGGCCAGTCTCTGGCTGTCGATTCCCATCGTGGTTTACTCCGGCATGCCGTTCCTGCGCGGCGCCTGGCGCGGCGTCAAAGCGCGGCGCCCGGGCATGGACCTGCCGGTAGCTGTCGCCATCGTACTCGGCTTTCTGGCCAGCGCCTGGGCGACCTGGCAGGGCACCGGCGAGATCTATTACGACTCGGTGACAATGTTCATCTTCCTGCTGCTCACCGGGCGCTATCTGGAGTCGCGCGCCCGCGCCTGGAGCAGCCGTGGCGGCACCGATCTCAACGCCCTGCTGCCGCTGGCCGCCACGCGCTTCGATGCCGACGGCAAGCTGGAAACGATACCGCTCGAAACCCTGCGCAAAGGTGATCGCGTCGTAGTGGCGGCCGGTCAGACGCTGCCTGCCGATGGCATCCTGCTGGAACGTGATGCCAGTGTGAATGAAGCTGCGCTGACCGGCGAATTCATGCCAGTCCACAAACAGCCCGGCGACCTGCTGACGGCCGGTGCTGTCAACGGCGATCAGCCGCTGGTGATGACTGTGGAAGCGACCGGCGCCGATCTGCGACTGCAGATGGTGCAGCGGCTGGCGCGACAGGCCGAGCAGCACAAACCGCTGCTGGCTCAGCTGGCCGACCGCATGGCCAGCGCCTTTGTTATTGCCGTACTGGTGTTGTCGGGGCTGACCTGGCTGGGCTGGCATTTCATCGACCCCGGCCGCGCCTTCTGGGTGGCGTTGTCGGTGCTGGTGGTGAGCTGCCCCTGTGCGCTCGGCCTGGCCACGCCGATGGCGCTGACCACCGCCACCCAGGCGCTGCGCCGCCAGGGTCTGCTGGTCACCCGGGGCGCGGTATGGGAGGCGCTGCCAACCATCACCGACGTGGTATTCGACAAGACCGGCACGCTCACCGAAGGGCGTATCGAGCTGGCGGAAACGCGGCCGGTCAGCGGCCGCAGCGCGGATGTCTGTATCGCGATTGCTGCGGCGCTGGAGGTGGGCTCCAGCCATCCGATTGCTGCCGCGTTCGGCGCCGCTGCCGGCAACATGGCCGAACAGCGCCGCGATGTGGCGGGCCTGGGCGTCGAGGGCGTAATCGCGGGCCGTCGTTACCGGCTCGGCGTCGCTGCCTTTGCCGTGAATGGCGAGGTTGCACCGCCCGGCAGCGGCCACTGGATCGCACTGGCAGAAGAAGGCGAGCTGATCTGCTGGTTCCGGCTCGACGACGCGTTGCGGCGGGACACTGCCGCCACAGTGGCGGCCCTGCAGGAGCTGGGCCTGCGCCTGCATCTGCTGAGTGGCGACCGCTCGGACAGCGTGGCCCGGCTGGCCACGGAACTCGGTTTCGATCATTACGTCGACAGTGCGACGCCAGCAGACAAGCTCGCCTATCTGACCCGTCTCCAGGGGGACGGCAAGCGGGTACTGATGGTGGGCGATGGTATCAATGATATTCCGGTACTGGCGGCGGCGGATGTGTCGGTCGCGATGAGCAATGCGTCCCAGCTGGCAAAAACCCGCGCCGACTGCATGCTCCTCGGACCGCAGCTCAGCCGCCTGCTGGCCCTGCTCTGGCAAGGTGTGCGTACCCGCCGCATCGTGCGCGAAAACCTGGCCTGGGCACTGGGGTATAACATCATAGCCCTGCCGCTGGCAGCCGCTGGCCTGGTGGCCCCGTGGCTGGCGGCGGTGGGCATGTCAGCCAGCTCCCTGCTGGTTGTGCTCAACGCGCTGCGGCTGCAACGGTTACGGCTGCCACCATCCGCTACGAGCTGAGGAGGTTCCATGGAAAGCTTTTACCTGCTGGTGCCTGCTGCCATGCTGCTCTGCGGTATTGCTGTGGGCGTCTTCATCTGGGCGGTTCAGCGCCGCCAGTTCGACGACCTCGACAATGTCGGGCGCCAGATCCTGTTTGATGACGATCCGCCCGTCCGTCGCAAGGTGGCCGGCGAAGACCGCAATCCTCCGGGCCGGTCATGACACTCACCCTGCTCGGCAGCGGTCTGCTGCTAGGCCTCATGGGCAGTACGCACTGTCTGGGGATGTGCGGCGGCCTCAGTGCCGCGCTGGGTGCCGCGGCCGGTACACAGCAACGGCTGATGGCGCTGGCGTACAACCTCGGGCGCATCTGCTGCTACGCCCTCCTCGGCCTGATCGCCGGCGGTATCGTCACCGGCTTCGGCGATCTGTTGCAGCAGTGGCTGCCGGAGACTGGTCGTATACTCCGTTCGGTTGCCGCCTTGCTGGTCATTGGGATGGGGCTGTTCATCACCGGCTGGTGGCTCGGTGTCAGCCGCATCGAGACCATGGGCAGCGGCGTCTGGCGCCGGCTGCAACCAATGGTCAGACACTTTCTGCCGCCACGCACCCCCGTCGACGCGTTGCTGCTGGGCGGGCTGTGGGGCCTGCTTCCCTGCGGGCTGGTTTACTCCAGCCTGAGCTGGGCAGCCACTGCTGGCGGACCGCTGCAGTCGGCGACACTGATGGCCGCCTTCGGACTCGGTACGCTGCCCGCCATGCTGGTAACCACACTGGGCGGCCAGGAACTGCAGCACCGCCTGCGGCGGCCGTTCGTCCGCAAGCTCGCGGGCAGCGTGCTGATCGGCGTCGGGCTCTGGTCACTGCTGTCGATCTGGGGTGTCATCCCGGGTCATGGTCATCACCATCACGCAGCGCACGACGCGGCGCCGCATTCAGGCACTGCGCCCCACGCTCACTGACCTGTCGTCGCTGCCTGCAGCCGCGGCGGTATACTCATTTGCCCGCCATTGACTGGTGCGGGTCAGCAACCAGGCCGGCACACCGCTGGTCGTGACATCAGGCACGAGATCATGAAATCGATTGCAGCGCTCGCCAAACCGGGCGAGCACCCGTTCGCCCCGTTCGTACGGATTCTCGGCAAGGGCCGGCAGGGATCGCGTTCGCTCTCGCGCGAAGAAGCCCGCGATGCGATGGCGATGATTCTGCGCGGCGACGTGGAGGAGGTTCAGCTCGGCGCATTTCTGATGCTGTTGCGGGTCAAGGAAGAGAGCGGCGACGAACTGGCGGGCTTTGTCGAGGCAGCACGAGCCGCCATCGCCGCCCCTGCCCTGCAAGTCGACCTGGACTGGTCAAGCTATGCCGGCAAGGGGCGTCACCTGCCGTGGTATCTGCTGGCAGCGCTGACGCTCGCCGACCATGGGATCCGCGTCTTCATGCACGGCGCCAGTGGTCATACACCGGGCCGCATCTACAGCGAACCGGCGCTGATCCAGCTGCTCGGCAGCGTCTGCGACAGCTGGGAGAGCGTGGCCAGCGCACTCGATGCGAGCAATTTCGCCTTTCTGCCGCTGCGCCATCTCTGTCCCCCGCTGGACCGCATGATCGATCTGCGCAGCCTGCTGGGGCTGCGCTCGCCGGTGCACACACTGTCGCGGCTGCTCAACCCGCTGGCCGCGCCTTATGCGGTGCAGAGCATCTTTCACCCGCCCTACGGCCCGCGCCACCAGGCGGCCGCCCTGGCACTCGGCCAGCCGCACGTCGCTGTTTTCAAAGGCGATGCCGGCGAGGTGGAGCGGCGTCCGGAGGCGGTCACCACCATTTATCGCATTGCGGATGGAGTGGCATCGGAGATGCGCTGGCCGCGACTGGTCGACGGCCGGCAGTCGCCGCCGGAAGAGCTGGAAGTGGAGAGGCTGCGTCAGGTGTGGCGCGGCGACCACCACGACGCTTACGGTGAGCTCGCCATTACCGGCACGCTGGCGGTTGTGCTGGAACTGCTCGGACGCGCCGATCAGGAATCGGCACCCGCGATGGCGCAGCGCTGGTGGGCAGAGCGCAACCGCGAGCGCATCCCGGCATGAACTCTGGAGTCAGGCGGCCACCAGGGCGGGACCAGCATAGCGGGACCACCGAGCCCCGGCCGCCGGGTCAGAAACTATGAATACCGCAGGCGCAGCCAGACGGTGCCCGGTTTACGCTCCACCTCGACACCGGTTGCCGTAGTGCGATAGGTCAGATAGCAGTGCTGGCGAGGCGCGCTGAGCACGGCAGGCTGGAAAATCGCGACACTGTCACCGCTGCAGCGTGCCGAGCGCGTGATCAGGCCAGGCAGCCCCTGCTGATGGAAACGCTGGCCGACCTGCTGGGTGAAGCCGTAGTCGTCCGGATCGATAAGCGCGGGCCAGGTATCAACGGCGTCGCGCAGATCAATCAGCACCGCATCGAGCATGACTGTGTAAACGCTCCGCTCCATCGAAATGCCCGGCCGCAGAAAGCCCTCGGCGTCGCTCAGCAGACCATTGCGCCAGTGCCAGGCGGTCTCGTGCACGGTGGTCGCAACGCTGTCGCCGCCATACCAGACCCCGAAACTGCCGTCGGAATAGCGGCTTCTCGTCCAATGGACAAACGGGAAGCCGATGGCCGCGCTCCACGCTGCCTCTTCAAACGGCCGGCTGATCACTGGCTGCGCCGCGTGGTAGGTTGGCGGCTTATGGGCCAGCTCGACCGCTGCAGCAATGGCACGATCGCCCGGGTCGTCGCTCAGGTCATCAAACAGATCCCGCGACGCCCGCAGCGAAACGATGTTGCGGTAAGTGCGCTGGCGATGGGCCAGTGTAGCGAGGCCGGAGAAGAAGTCCTGGAGCAAGGTTCAGCGCCCGCGAGCACGATCGAGATAGGCGCGCACCATCAGCATGCCGGCAAACCCCCACTCCCGAATCACTTCGACCGGTGTGCGCTGATCGAAAGCGCGGTTGCGAGTGGAGATCCAGCGGTAGGCGAGATCGCGGTCGTTTGGAAACAGCAGTCGCAGATTCTTGTGAATGCCGAGCAGCGTAGCTGCCCGATCGAGCAGATCGCGCTGGTTGGCCAGTGGTGAGCCGTTGCGATAGCGAGTGAGCGCGGCACGGTTATCCGGCGCCAGCCCCAGCAGCGACAGCTGATCAGCCGTATCGAGCTGCCAGTGCTCAAACAGCTGCATCAGCATGCGTGCCAGTGCTCTGCGCTCTTCTTCGCTGGCAGTCCAGCGGACCGGGGCAGGTTCGGCCGTTGCGCTCATTGCAGTCCTCCCGCGACTTCGCAGCAATTGTTACACGCACACGAAACAAATGCAACGAACCTGCCCTGCGCTCCCTGCTTTTGTACTTAACTCCCGTAGCCGTCCGGGTTCTGGCTCTGCCAGCGCCAGCTGTCGCGCGTCATCTCGTCCAGCCCCCGCTCAGCCCGCCAGCCCAGCTCGCGCGCGGCATAGCTCGGATCTGCAAAACAGCTGGCAACATCCCCTGGCCGGCGATCAACCAGTTTGTAGGGGATGCGCCTGCCTGACGCCTTTTCGAAAGCCGCCACCATCTGGAGGACGGAATAGCCGGTCCCCGTTCCCAGGTTGTAGGCCTGCACCCCAGACTGCGTCGCCAGCTTGTCGAGGGCGCGCAGGTGTCCCAGCGCCAGATCGACCACGTGGATGTAGTCCCGCACGCCGGTGCCATCGATGGTCGGATAGTCGCTGCCAAACACCGACAGCTCTTTCAGCTTGCCGACCGCAACCTGGCTGATAAAGGGCATGAGATTGTTGGGAATGCCGTTGGGATCCTCCCCGATCAGACCGCTTTCGTGGGCGCCTACCGGATTGAAATAACGCAGCAGCGCCACACGCCACTGTTTGTCGGCGCGCCCCAGATCTCGCAGGATCTCTTCGATCATCAGTTTCGAGCGGCCGTAAGGGTTGGTGGCGGAAAGCGGAAAATCTTCCCGAATCGGCACCGTGTGCGGATCGCCGTATACCGTGGCCGAAGAGCTGAACACGAGCTTGTAAATACCGTGACGCTGCATGGTTTCACACAGCGTGAGGGTGCCTTCCACGTTGTTCTGGTAATAGCGCAGGGGCTGGGCGACCGATTCGCCGACCGCCTTGAGGCCCGCAAAATGAATCACGGCTTCCGGCTGATGCGTCCTGAAAATGCGCTCCAGCGCGGCGTGGTCGCGGATGTCGGCCTCCTCCAGGGTGACCGGGCGCCCGGTAATGCGCTCCACGCGGCGCAGCGATTCGGCGTTACTGTTACTGAAATTGTCTACTACGACCACTTCCCAGCCGGCCGCAAGCAGTTCGACACAGGTGTGACTGCCGATATAACCGGCGCCACCGGTAACCAGAACCCGCATGTTCTCTCCTTAAGCGTTCAGGGCGACCGCCTGCACCGGCCTCGATGCCGATGCATCAGCCATCGCTGAGAAAGCATTCTAGCGGATGCGTTCGCCAGCCACTGCCGGCAATCTGACAGATCGCCCTTACCGCGATCCGGATTACGAAGGGTATACTGCCCGCCGTTTCAACTTTTCGGATTTGTCATGGCACTGCCGATCGTCGACCCGGCCCTCTATGAGTCGCAGCTCGCCACCAAGGTGGAGCGCTTCCTCAGCGAAGCCGAGGCCCTCGAACTCCCCGCTCCTGCTATTTTCCGCTCGCCCCCTCTGCACTACCGTCTGCGTGCCGAATTTCGTATCTGGCACGACGGTGAGCGGCTCGACTATGCGATGTTCGCACCGGAGCAGCCCAAAGTCCCGGTGCTGATCGACAGCTTCCCCGCTGGCTCGCAGCTCATCAACCATCTGATGCCGGCACTGCGGCAGCGGCTGCAGCGCGACCCGCTACTGCGGCGCAAGCTGTTCCAGGTGGAGTTTCTGACGACACTAAGCGGCGAGGCGCTGGTAACGCTGGTTTATCACCGCCGGCTCGACGAGTCCTGGCTGGAGGCTGCCGGTCCCCTACGCCGCGAACTCGGCATCGAACTGATCGGGCGCTCGCGCGGGCAGAAAATCGTGCTGGAGCGGGACTGGCTCACCGAAGAGCTTGAGGTGAACGGGCGCACCTACTCCTATCAGCAGATCGAAAACAGCTTTACCCAGCCCAATGGGGCCATCAACCAGTCGATGCTGAGCTGGGCCCAGGAGGTGCTGGGCGAGCGTGACGATGACCTGCTGGAGCTTTACTGCGGCAATGGCAATTTCACAATGCCCCTGGCGCGAGGGTTCCGCCGCGTGCTGGCCACCGAGATCAGCAAGACCTCAATTGCTTCAGCGCAGCTCAACGCCCGTCGCAATCGGGTGAACAATGTTGAGCTGGTGCGCATGTCTAGTGAAGAGATCAGCGCGGCCCTGAACGGTGTGCGCCCGTTCCGGCGCCTCGCCCATCTCGACCTTGCGAGCTATGCCTTCAGGACGCTGCTCGTGGATCCGCCCCGCGCGGGGCTTGACGCGGGCACGCTCGAGCTGGCAAAGAATTTCGAGAGAATTCTCTATATCTCCTGTAACCCGAAGACGCTGCTCGAAAATCTCACCGCCCTCAAACAGACACACCAGGCCCGTACCGTCGCGCTTTTCGATCAGTTTCCTTACACCGAGCACCTGGAGTGTGGGGTGCTGCTGGAGCGGTGCTGAGGACGGTTACACCCACAGACATGCTGGAGCTGCCGCCATGAACCGCCCGCCACGACTCGACGAAGCCGCTCTCGCAGCAGCGCTGGCAAAGCTGCCGGCGTGGTCCATTCGGGATGCGAAGCTCTATCGGGCGTGGCGCTTCCCCGACTTCTCGCAAGCGTTCGCCTTTGTCACCCGTGTGGCGCTGCTCGCAGAGCGGTTCGATCACCATCCTGAATGGCGCAATAGCTATGGCGAGGTCGAGATCTGGCTGGCGACGCACGTCAGCAGCGGGATTACTGCGCGCGATATCGCGCTGGCGGCAGCCATTGACGCACTCGACGGCCAGCCCCAGCCCTGCGCCTAGCCGCCACCCTGCTCGCCGGTAACCGGCACCAGTACAAAGCGATTGCCAGGGCCCAGCTCCAGTCTGTGCGGGCGTTCGCGTAGCCGCACGCCATCGTCCAGCAGCGCTGAATCGATATCGGCGCTGGTATGCCGCACACGCAGCCAGATGGCACCTACCGGCTCCAGCTGCAGAATCACACGGCGCTGGGACGATGGCGCCAGGCCGGAAATCAGCACATCCTGCGCGATGCCGGGCCCGTGCAGTACCACGTGGACGGGCGCCTCCCCGCGATTGACGACCAGCAGCGGCACCGGGCGCTCCGCCAGTCGGTCGCCGAACCACCAGGCGATCAGCAGCACCAGTGCGGCAACTACGCCGAGCCAACGCCAGCGTCGCCTCACCGCAGCGGCACCCCGCGCTGCCGCAGCTCGCCGGTGAGAAATTCGTCCAGGCGCGGCAGGTGAGCGGCCTGCACTTCAATGTGATCAAGCTGGCTGCGCCGGTAATGCTCCAGCCGTGCCAGCGTCGCGCTGAGCTGGGTGGCATTCCCTTCGTCACCGCTGTAATCGATGCAGAGTTCCGCCTCCGGCAGCCAGAAGTCGGCATGATGAGGCGCCAGATGCGGTAGCGCCCGATCGCAGGCATGGAGCACGCCGGCGAGATAGAGCCAGTCACAGATAAGACGGCGACCGTGACTGCGGTGAACGTGGCCATCGAGGCCGATTAGTCCGGCACCGGTCAGCAGGTCGTCCTGTGCCGCTGCGGGTGTCTGATAAAAGGCGCGCCCATATTCCAGCTGCTGCTGGACGGCCTGCTCCTGCAGCGCTGATTCCGGCCAGAGCACGGGAAACGGCGAGTCCTGATCGACCAGCACCCCGCCCAGTGCTTCGCCAGCGCGGGTCAGGTGCCAGCCGTTGAAATCGCGCCGCAGCAAGCCCAGCTCGCCCAGCAGACGCTGAACCTCGCGGGCGGAAATGCCATACCTGCGGCCAAGCTGCAACGCGTTCCAGTGCCGGTTATCCTCCAGACCGCGCAGCAGCGGGTGCTCGAGAATCTCCGCCGGCCAGACGATATAACGTCCATAACGACGGCTGTGCACGTATTCGCCGCCTTCGAACTCACCCTTGCCGGTCAGCAGCCAGCCGTCGTCGGCCTTCCGGATCCAGCCATAATCACGCAGTGTCGTGAACAGCTGCTGCAGCGGCAGGTGCAGCGCCTTGGCCACTGCCGAGGTCGAAAGCTTGTGTTCCGGCGCGACCTCGTTCATAGCTCACCCGGCGGTCTGCTGATAGCGGTCAGTCAAGGCAGCATAGAGGGCATCAGGAAAATCGGCACGGTTACTGTCCAGCTCGGCGAGCAGCTCGACCAGATGCTCGTTGTCCTCGCGGCCGGCCCATAGCTTACGGTACTCGCCGCTCTTATAACCGTGGTCCTGGCGGAAGAAATTGAGTACGTTCTTGCCGACATACTGGCGGTGCAGGGTCGCGAAATCGAGTTCCACAGCGGTCAGCAGCTCCCAGAAGGCAGAGACCGAGAATGCTCTGTGACTGAGCGCAAAAGCAGCCAGTGCTTCAGTCGCCTCGCGCACGTCCTGCCCCTGATAACGCCAGTCGGCCAGTTCCGCCTCGATCTCTGCGGCAATCAGCTCGACCGCCTTGCCAGGCCGGAACAGTGCGCTCATACCGAAATGCCAGATGTCGACTACTTCCAGGCGCACCTGGGCGAGATCGGGCTCCTGCTTTTTCCACCATTTATAGCCGTAATGCTCGATCAGCTCGCCGCACTCGATCCACACCGCCCGGTACCAGGCGAACTGCTGGTCAATCCACTCCGGATGCACCCTGGTGTTCATCCGGTCCTGCAGGGTCAGCATGGTGGTCAGGGCTTGACGCATTTTAATTTCGCTCCGCATTGCACAAGGCGCTAGTGTACGGACTTTTTGCATCGGCATCGCGTCCGGACGACGGTTGACTTGGCGCCGGCCGACCCCCTAATGTTTACCGCCTCGCCTGTCCGGAACGCGCCAGTGGCTCCCGCTCTGCGTCTTTTCATTACTCTGTCCCTGCTGGTCCTGCTGTTGCCCGGCGCAGCCGCCCCGGTGCAGGCAGCGCCCGCGCTGGTATCACTGGATGGCTCTGGTCGCCTGAACCTCACCTCCCGGCTACAGCTGGTCCGCGCCGAAGGGCGCGATCTGCAGACCATTCTTGCGCTGGATGACAGCGTCTGGCGCCGTCTCGATCATCCACTGAGCCAGGCCAAGGGCCGCTACTGGGCCCGCGTTGCGGTGCAGAATGCCACCGACATGCCGCTGGAACAGCTCATTGTGAGTGATTTTCCGGCTACCAACAGTATTGCCCTGTGGCAGGTCGATGCCGCTGGCAATACCCGCCAGCTGGCGGCGCCAGCCGGCATCAACTTCCCATTCCTGCATCGCGACGAACGCCATCGCCGGGTCCTGGCGACACTGCAGCTGGCCCCCGGCGAGCAGGCACTGCTGGTGTGGCAGATCGAGAGCCGGCCACTGTTCCGCTTTGCCGCACGGGTGTGGCCGCCCGAGCAGTTCCAGCCAGCGGACCATAACCGTTCGCTGCTTTACGGCATGCTGTACGGCGCGCTGCTGATCATGGCGGTCTACAACCTCTTTCTCTGGATTGCGCTGCGCGAAAAGCACTACTTCTTCTATGTGATTTATCTGCTTTGCGCCGGCTATCTGGCCGGCGCCGAAGAAGGTCACCTTTACCAGTTTCTCTGGCCGGCCAGTGCCTGGCCCAAGGCACTAGTCCTTACCCTCGTTTCTGCGGCCTCGATCGGTGCATTTTTCGTTTTCTCTTCTGCTTTCCTGCGCCTGCGTCGGCGGCAGCAGACGCTGTTTCGATTCCTGCGAGTGGTGGCGCTGCTGACCATCGGCGCGACGCTGATTGGCGGCATTCTCGAGCAGGCATGGGCAGCCCGAACTGCTCTGGCCCTAGCCATCCCTTTCTATCTGCTGGCGCTGCTGGCGGCGGTGCGCGTCCGCATGCGTGGATTCATCCCGGCCGGTTATTACGTGGCAGCCATGCTGCTGCTGGTGATCGCCATGGTGCTGAACAACCTGGTTGCGCTGGGCGTCTGGAGCGGCATTAGCGGGCTGGAGGATTTCAACGCCATTGCCACGGCAGTGATGATGGCATTCTTCTCCATCGCGCTGGCCAGCAAGATCGATCAGCTGCAACGCGACAGTGATAACGCCGCCGCCGGCATCGCCAGTGCCAACCGGGAGATTCATCGCATCAACAATGAACTGGTGCAGGCGCGCATGGAGCGCGCTGCCCTGGAACAGAGCGCCATCGGCGCGCGCCGTGAAAGCCAGGCCAAGAGCGCGTTCCTCGCCACCATCGGCCATGAAATACGCACGCCCATGAGCGGCGTACTGGGCATGGCGGAGCTGCTGAAAGGCACTGAGCTCAACACCAGCCAGCTGCACTATGTGAATATCATCGAGCGCTCCGGGCACTCGCTACTGGAAGTGATCAGCGATCTGCTGGATTACGCGATCATCGAATCGGGTGCCATGGAACTGCATATCGAACCGTTCGATCTGTTTGCGCTGATCGACGACAACACTGCGATTTTCACACTGCGGGCAGTCGAAAAACGGATCAACCTGTTCGCCGAGATTGCTCCCGATGTTGACCGCCAGGTGCGCGGCGATCCGCGCAAGCTGCAGCAGGTACTGCTGAATCTGTTATCCAACGCGTTCAAATACACCGATTCCGGCGAAGTGGTGGTGCGGGTCAGCCGCAGTGCGCGAACGGCAGTCAACAGTGTTGAACTGCGGTTCGAGGTCATCGATACCGGCATCGGCATGAACGATGAGATCAAAGCCAAACTGTTTGAACCGTTTGCTGCTGAGGATGCCCCCATCTCCGGCAAGGGGCTGGGGCTGGCCATCGTCAACCAGCTGGTTCGGCTGATGGATGGCGAGGTTGGCGTTGAAAGCGCTCCCGGCCAGGGCGCCCGGTTCTGGTTTACCGCCCGTTTTCTGGTGGTCCCCGATCAGGCGCCGGCACCACGACCACTGCAGGGGCGCCGGGTGCTGCTGATCAGTGCGCCCGGCCTGGTTACCACCGCTCTGCAGAACACGCTGACGGGCTGGGGGGCCGTGGTGCGCCCTGCTCACTCTGCGGAAGCCGCGGTCAGCGCCGCTGCCAATGCGCGCTTTGATATCGTGGTGGTCGACGATCACCGCGATGCCGGCCTCGGACTGCCACTGCTGGGCGAGCTGCACGCAGCGCACCCCGGGCTGGCCCCGGCCATCCTGCTGACCGGTGCCAATCGTCCTCAGATCAGTGCCGGGCTGACTACCGCTGGTGTCGCGCAGGTGCTGGAAAAACCGGTGGCCCGCGGCGCACTGCTGCAGACCTTGCAGCGGGTACTCGGCCAGGCGCCTGACGCTGCCCTCCCCAAACCGGCTGCGCTGCGCAATTTTGCCTCACTGAAAGTGCTGGTGGTGGAGGACAACCCGGTCAATCAACTGGTCATCAGAGAACTGCTGGCACAGCTCGGGGTAATCCCAGCACTGACTGAAAATGGTTTGCAGGCGCTGGACCGCATCCATGCAGAGCCGTTCGACGTGGTGCTGATGGATTGCGAAATGCCGGAACTGGATGGCTATGAAGCGACGCGCCAGCTGCGTGCCTTCGAGCAGCGCAGCGAACGCCCAGGTTGCCGCGTGGTCGGCGTCAGCGCTCACGCCGGCAGCGATTACCGGGAGCGGGCCTTACACGCGGGAATGGACAGTTATCTCACCAAACCACTGAGTCTCAGCGACCTTGCCCACGAGCTCCATGCCGCTGACCATGCCCGGCAGGCTCGTCCGCATTAACCGGTGCGGCGCCGCTGCAGCTCGGCGCTGGGCAGATCACAGGCATCGCGATTTGCCGCCAGAGCACACAGCACATCGGCACGGGTCACAATGCCCAGCAGTACCTGATCGCGGTCAGTTACGGGGTAGACCTTGGGCTTGTTCTTGCCCATCCGCTGAGCCAGATCGACGATCAGCTCATCCGGCGACACTGTGAACGGCTCTGAGTGCATCACCTCATTGACCACCGGCCACCCTTCACAGTGGTAGCTGCTCACCATGATGGCGTGGATACAGTCCTGCTCGGAGACAAAGCCGATGACCCGGTGGGCGCTGTCGACCACTGGCAGGCCAAGAATGTGATGCTCCAGCAGCGTCCGGACCACCGCGCTGAGGTGTGTTCCGGCCTCGACATAAAGCGGCGGGCGCATGATCTGGCGAACGATGGATGCTGCCATGACGAATCCTTCCCTCTGCACTCTTTCCCGGACTATACCTGCACCAGCTCCACCGGCCTCATTAAAAAAAGCAATGAAAGCCGGCGGTTTTCTAATCACTCAGCGTGGTGCGGTGTAGGTAGCCTGCCGGAATCCCGGCTTTGACAGCACGAACTGCCACAAATGAATGGTGCGTGCGCGGAAGGCACCGGCACAGCAGTTGAGGTAGTAGCGCCACATCCGGTAGAAGCGCTGGTCGTAGCGACGCGACAGCTTGTCCCAGTGCCTGCAGAAATTCTCATCCCACGCTTTCAGTGTGCGGGCATAGTCGGGTCCGAAGTTGTGGACATCCTCGATATCGAGCAGCCCCTCGGCAGCGGTGGCTACCTGCGCCATCGACGGCACCTTGCCGTTGGGGAAGATGTACTTGTTGATCCAGGGATCGTAGCTGGGCGAAGTGATGGCGTTGCCGATGGTATGCAGCAACATCAGTCCATCATCGCGCAGCAGACTATTGCAGACTTCCATGAAGACGCGGTAATTGCGCTCACCGACGTGCTCAAACATGCCGACCGAGACAATGCGGTCATAGCGGCCGTCGACCTCGCGGTAATCCTTGAGCATGATGTTGACCGGCAGTCCGGCGCACCGTTCCCGGGCATACTGGGCCTGCTCCTTTGACACAGTAACGCCGTCAACCGCCACCCCGTAATTACGGGCGGCGTAATCGACAAAACTGCCCCAGCCACAGCCGATATCCAGCACTTTCATGCCCGGCTGCAGATCCAGCTTGCGACAGATGAGATCGAGCTTGGCAACCTGAGCCTCGTGCAGATTGCTGGCCGTTCGCCAGTAGCCACAGCTGTACGCCATGGTTTTGTCGAGCATCAGGCTGAACAGCTCGTTGTCGAGGTCGTAGTGCTTCTCGGCCACTTCGGATGCGCGCGCCACTGACTGGCGGTTGCGCAACCGGCCGCCGATCACCTGCAGCGCCTGAACCCAGCGGGAGACACTCCAGTCGCCCGCGCGGGCTTGCAGCAGACGGAAGATGAGCTCATCGATGGCGTCGCAGTCCCACCACCCTTCCATGTAACTTTCGCCGAGGCCGAGCGACCGTTTTGAGAGTACGCGAGCGAAGGTGTCCGGATTGTGCACCTGAATGTCCCACGGGCGATTACCGTCGACCTGGACATCGGCACGCGCCAGCAGCTCGCGCAGAACTTTTTCAAGCGGGGATCCGGTGGCCGGAGCAGACGAAGAGGCGGAACTGCTTGGCATAAATTCAGACATGGCGACTCCCAATTGCAGTAACAGCTCATGAGTATCAGCACACGCTCTGACCTTAGCGTACTCCCCGGTTCCGGGCAATGGCAGGCGAGAAGGGCAAATTACGTATTGGTAAGCCGCAAAACGAGGTAACCGCAAAATTTGGCACTTTCTTCGCAAATTGCGGAAAGATGCTGCAGGCCGCGGTCTCACTTGGCCCCGGCGTCAGGGTTGACCCATAATACGGTCGTCCGGCGGGTCGGGCCGCTCTGCAGTCCGCCGCCCCTTCCAGAGAAGACGCCTTATGCAGTTCAAGCTTCGCCCCTCATTGCTGTTGTTGGCTTTCCTGTTCGCCGGTCTGTGTGCGCACGCCGCGCCCCAGCTGCGTGACCCGACCGACCTGACATGGACGCCGGAGCAGAGCAAAACAGCGGCCGAGATCGTCGCGCGCCTCGAAAACCAGCATTACAACAAGCAGGCGTTCAATGATGAGCTCTCCTCGCGGCTGCTCGACTCTTATATCGAGAGTCTCGACCCACAGCGACTGTTTCTGTTGCAGAGCGATATCGATGAGTTCCAGCGTTACCGCCACACGCTGGATGACACTCTCCGTCGCGGCGAGCTGGAGCCGGGGTTTCTGATCTTCCAGCGCTATGCCACCCGCATTATCGATCGGCTCAGGACCGAGCTTGACCGGCTCGAGGAAACCATCGCGGCGATGGATTTCTCGCGCGACGAGTATCTCGAGACTGACCGCAGCAAGGCCCCCTGGCCCCGCACCGCTGCCGAGGCGGACGAGCTGTGGCGCCTGCGGCTCAAGAACAATGTCCTCAGCCTCAGGCTGGCCGGTAAACCTGAAGAGGAGATTGTCGAGCTCCTGCAAAAGCGCTATCGCAATCAGCTCAACCGGGTGCAGCAGTACGAAGGCGAGGACGTGTTTCAGACCTACATGAATGCGCTGGCCAGCCTCTACGATCCGCACACCAATTACCTGTCGCCGCGTACCTCGGAAAACTTCAACATCAACATGAGCCTCAAGCTGCAGGGCATTGGCGCAGTGCTGCAGGCGCAGGACGAATATACCCAGATCGCCCGGCTGGTACCGGCCGGACCGGCCCACAAACAGGGTGAGCTGCAGCCGGCCGACCGTATCGTTGGTGTGGCCGAAGGTCTCGACGGTCCCATGCAGGACATCGTCGGCTGGCGCCTCGACGATGTGGTCGACCTGATCCGTGGCGAGAAAGGCACCATCGTGCGGCTGGAAGTAATCCCTGCCGGCTCGCAGAGCGAGAGCGAACGCAAGGTGATCGCCATCGAGCGTAATGAGGTCAACCTCGAAGAACAGAGCGCGCAGAAGCGGGTGCTGGAGATCTGGCATAACGATCGCACGGTCAAGCTCGGTGTCATCGACATCCCTGCGTTCTACATTGATTTCGACGCCATGCGCGCAGGCGACCTTACCTACCGCAGCACCACGCGAGACGTGCAGAAGCTGCTGCAGGAGCTGCTTGAGGAAGGCGTGGAAGGGATTGTGGTCGACCTGCGCGATAACGGGGGCGGCTCACTGCAGGAGGCCAACGCACTGATCGGCCTGTTCATCGATTCGGGCCCGACGGTACAGATCCGCCACTCCTCTACCCGCGTCTTCCGCGAGGGTAAGCCGCGCAGCTCAGCCTATTACGACGGGCCGCTTCTGGTGCTGATTAACCGCCTCAGCGCGTCGGCGTCGGAGATCTTTGCCGGCGCCATCCAGGACTACCAGCGCGGCATCGTGGTGGGTGATCAGTCGTTCGGCAAAGGAACGGTACAGTCGCTGGCGCCGCTGCAGCATGGCGAGCTCAAGCTGACGGAGTCGAAGTTCTACCGGATCTCGGGTGACAGTACCCAGCATCGCGGCGTGGTCCCCGACCTGCTGTTCCCGTCGATCTACAGTGCCGCCGAAGTGGGCGAAAGCGCCTTTGACAACGCGCTCCCCTGGGACCGTATCAGTCCGGTGCGGCATCGTATCTACTTCGACATCGAGCAGGCGCTGCCGCAGCTGCGCACTCAGCACCAGCGGCGGATCGAAACCGATCCCGATTTCGTCTACCTCACCCAGCAGCTCGCGCTCGCCGAAGAGCTGCGCAACCGCACGCGCGTGTCACTCAATGAAGAAAAACGGCGTGAGCAGCAGGCGGAGGAGAAGAAGCGACAGCTGGCTCTGGAAAATGCGCGGCGCAAATCCCGCGGCCTCGAACCGCTGACCGATCTGGCGAGTACACCTGCCGAACTGGACGCCGACCTACCGGCGGGCACTGCCGACACTGAAAACCGGCAGGATGAGGTCGCCGACCCGCTGTTGATGGAGGCGGCGCACGTGCTGGCCGACGCTCTCCCGATTTATCAGCGACCCAGCTTCGCCTACCGCGACTATCGCTCCACCGGGTCCTGACCGCGACCGGTTCTCAGCGAGCCGGTACCCGCATGGTGACGAATTCCTCCGCCGCCGTCGGATGGATGCCGATGGTGGCGTCAAACTGCGCCTTGGTCGCGCCTGCCTTGATGGCGATTGCCAGCCCCTGGATGATTTCTCCTGCATCCGGGCCCAGCATATGGGCGCCCACCACCCGGTCACTGGCTGCATCCACTACCAGTTTCATCAGGGTCTTTTCGGGGTTGCCGGAAAGCGTGTGCTTGAGCTGCGTGAATTTCGCGGTATATACCCGGATCTCCCCATAGCGCTCTCGCGCAGCTTCCTCGCTGAGCCCTACTGTCGCCATATTGGGCTGACTGAAAATAGCGGTTGGCACGTTTTCGAGATTGACCGAGGCGTCGAGCTCCGGCTTGAAGAGCCGCCTTGCCACCGCCATGCCCTGCGCCAGTGCTACCGGAGTCAGCTCCATGCCACCGATGACGTCGCCGACTGCGTAGATGTTCGGCACCGAGGTCTGGAACTGGGCATTGACTTCGATATGGCCCTGCTCCCCGGTCCGGATGCCCACCTGCTCCAGACCGAGCCTGTCGGTGCTGGGGCGTCGCCCGGTGGCATACAGCACCAGGTCCACCTCGGTTTCAGAACCATCGTTGAGCTGGACGGCCAGTGCTTCTCCCCGCCGCTCGATCCGCTCGACCTCCGTGGCAAAGCGGAGCTTCACCCCTTTACGCTGCATCTCTTCAGCCAGCTGCTGCCGCAGCTCAGCATCGAAGCCGCGCAGGAACAGATCGCGGCGGTAGACGAGCTGCGTTTCGACGCCGAGACCGTTGAGAATGGACGCGAATTCCACGGCGATATAACCGCCACCAACGATCAGGGCACGATGCGGGAATTCTTCCAGATGGAACAGCTCATTGGACGTGATCACCAGGTCGCTGCCGGGGAACTCCGGTACCCAGGGCCAGCCGCCCGGTGCCAGCAGGATGTATTCGGCTGTCACCTGCTGATCGCCCACCTGCACCGTATGGGCGTCCACCAGCGACGCCCGCGCCTCGAACAGCGTGACATCGGCATTGATCAGCAGGTTACGATAGATCTCATTGAGCCGCGCGATCTCGCGGTCCTTGTTTCTGATCAGCGTTTCCCAGTCGAATACCGGCGCTCCGGTATCCCAGCCGAAGCCGCGGGAGTCACGAAACAGTTCATCAAACTGGGCGGCATAGGCAAGCAGCTTTTTGGGCACGCAGCCAACATTGACGCAGGTGCCGCCGAGATAACGATCCTCCGCGACCGCAACCCGGGCACCGAACTGGGCCGCCATCCGGCTGGCGCGCACGCCGCCGGAACCGGCGCCAATCACAAACAGATCAAAATCGTACTCGGCCACAATACTGCTCCTGCACGAAAAAGTGAGAGCTTACCGAAAGCAGCCGACCAGTGGGAATTCAGGGAAGTTCAACGACGGGGCGGACAAGACGCTGCCGCGCCAGCGGACATAACCAGCCGGCGACTACGGAGCCGAAAGGAGTCAGACAGTGATATCGACCGTACGACGGCGCCGCTCGGTGCCGAGCCGCCGTTCGACGACCGGCCGGGTGCCGCTGTTACGGCGACGGTCCGCGCCCCGGCGATCAGTGCGGCCGATGGTGTTGTCCCGCGGCCGCTGCGTGGCAACTTCTGCCGGCGTCTCGCGCGGAGAGGTTCTGGGCGCCGGATCGACGCGGGTCGCTGGCAGAGGTACCGGACGAATTTCCATAACGAGCTCCTCCTGCAGCGGTTGTCGGCACAGGCTGAGTAAACTTTAACCGCTGTGCTCGTTTTGTGATCAGAACCACAGCTGCGCCTTCCCTCACACGGTACCAGGTCGCTCGTAAGGATCCTCGAGCCAGCGCCAGACCAGCACCGCTACGATCAGCAGTACGATGCCGAGCGCGCCAATAACAGCACTATTGCCGAAATGGCGTCCGATCAGCGCACTGACGACAGGCCCCAGCGCGCCGCCTGTGAAGCGAATCGACGCATGCGCCCCCACCGCTGCGCCCTTCTCGGCGCTGAACAGATTCACCAGGATCGCCATCTGTGGCGGCAGATTGCTGCCCAGCAGCAGGCCGAACAGCAGCATGAACAACAGCAGCAGGGGCAGCGGCAAAGCGTTAATGGCGAGCAGGCCTGCGAGCGCCAGCACTGCGACCGCCAGCCCTGAAGCTGCGCCGTTGACCACCAGTGTCCGGTGCCACCGCCCCACCAGCCAGCGGGACAGGCGTACCCCTACCAGCAGCCCGACCGTCAGTGGCAGAAAAGCGAGTCCCTTTTCGGCAGTCGAGAGCGGCTGATCGTGCAGCAGCACCGGCAGATGCACAAGGAAGGCGTAGTAAGCATAAAGCTGCGTGAAGCCGAGCAAAAACAGCGCCCAGGCCGGCCGGCTGCGCAGCAGCCTGCCCAGCCCCTGCATGCCTGTCCCCTGCGCTGCGGCAGCAGCCGGACGGGTTTCTGGCAGGATGCGCGCATTACCGATCAGCACCACGATGCTGAGTACCGTCAGCAGTGCGAAGATCCACTGCCACGGCAGGTAACTGGCGAACACGCCGCCGACAACCGGCCCCGCGACGGGTCCGAGAAAAGCCAGCAGCTGGTAGACGCTCATGGCGTCAGTGCGCTCATCCGGCGCGTAAATGTCGCCGATCACAACGGCAGCCATGGTGACACAGGCGCTGATGCCCAGCGCTGCCACCATGCGCCCGGCGAGAAACCAGCCGTAGCGCTGCGCCACCAGACACAGCAGTGAACCGATGGTGAAGATCACCAGCCCGGTCAGCAGCACAGCGCGCCGGCCAAACCGGTCCGCCAGTGGCCCGACGATGAAACCCGCCACTGCCAGCACCAGAACCCAGCCGGAAATGGTCCAGTTCACCGCCAACTGGCTGACCTGAAAGTAGTGTCCGATCTCGACCAGGCTGGGCGCATAGACAGTCTGCGTGAAGGGGCCGAGGAAGGCGGCGGCAGAAACACCCATCAGAATCGCCGCCCGGTGACGCTGCTCCACTACGTGCGCTCTGGTCAGGACGACGCTGAGTCGTCGGGCGAAAACCACGCCAGCTTTCGATGCAACCGCACCACCTCGCCTACGATGATCAGCGTCGGTGCGCGTACGCCGGCCTCAGCCACCCGTGCCGGCAGATCGGCCAGCGTGCCGACGATCACGCGCTGCTCCGGCGTGGTGCCCTGCTGAATCAGCGCCACCGGAGTGTCCGGAGCGCGACCATGGGCGACCAGTTCCTGGCAGATGATCGGCAGCCCCACCAGCCCCATATAAAACACCACGGTCTGGTTGGGCTGGACCAGTTCGGCCCAGGGCAGATTACTGGTATTGTCCTTGAGATGACCGGTGACGAAGCGCACCGACTGCGCGTAATCGCGGTGCGTCAGCGGGATGCCGGCATAACTGGCGCAGCCCGACGCAGCCGTAATACCCGGCACCACCTGGAAGGGAATCCCTTGCTCCGCCAGCGGTTCGATCTCCTCGCCGCCGCGACCAAAAATGAACGGGTCGCCGCCTTTCAGCCGCAGCACCTTTTTGCCCTGCATCGCCAGATCGACCAGCAGCTGGTTGATCTGTGCCTGCGGCACTGCGTGCTGCGCGCGCGCCTTGCCGACGTAAATCTGCTCGGCGTCGCGCCGGCACAGTGCCAGTATCTCTGGCGCCACCAGCCGGTCGTACAGGACGACATCGGCACGCTGCATCAGTCGCAGCGCCTTGAAGGTGAGCAGATCGGGGTCGCCGGGGCCGGCTCCCACCAGGAACACCTCGCCCCCATGTGCCACTGGCGCAGCCTGTGCCAGCTGCTCGGTCAGCAGTCGGTCCGCTTCATCGGCGCGCCCCGCCAGCACCATCTCGGCAATCGGGCCATCCAGCACCTCTTCCCAGAAGAAACGACGCTGATCAATGTCGGGGAACCGGCGGGCGGCCGCTTCCCGGAATTTCCCGAGCAGGCCTGCCAGCCGCCCGTAGGCGGCGGGAATGGTCGATTCGAGCCGGGCCCGCAACCGGCGCGCCAGCACCGGGGAAGCGCCGCCGCTGGAGATCGCCACCATCAAGGGTGAGCGGTCAATGATGGAGGGCAGAATGACAGAGCAGAGCGCCGGGTCGTCCACCACGTTGACCGGCAGCTGACGCTGCTGAGCAGCGGCAGACACTGCGGCATTGAGATCGCGGTCATCCGTGGCGGCGATGACCAGCGCAACGCCATCGAGATCGCCGGGCTGGTAGGCGCGCTGGCGCACCTCGCCGCCACTCGCCACGGCCAGGCTGGCCAACTCGGACTCAACGCTGGGCGCTACCACAACCAGGCACCCGCCGGCCTGCGCCAGCAGGCGCGCCTTGCGCAATGCTACCACCCCGCCCCCGACTACCAGACAGCGACGTTCCGCCAGTCGTGTGAAGAGCGGCAGATAATCCATGGTCGTTGCTCAGCCAGGGGTGAGGGCGCGCAGACCGCCCATGAACGGCACCAGCGCTTCCGGGACCGTAACGCTGCCGTCGGCCTGCTGGTAGTTTTCCAGGATCGCAACCAGGGTGCGTCCGACCGCCAGCCCTGAGCCATTGAGGGTGTGCAGGTATTCTGGCTTGCCGGTGGCCGGGTTGCGCCAGCGGGCCATCATGCGGCGTGCCTGGAAGTCGCCAAAATGGCTGCAGCTGGAAATTTCGCGATACTGGCTCTGTCCCGGCAGCCACACTTCCAGATCATAGGTGGCTGCCGCGGCAAACCCCATATCGCCCCCGCACAGCAGCACTTTGCGATACGGCAGCTCCAGCGCCTGCAGGATGTACTCGGCGTGACCGGTCAGCGCCTCCAGCGCCGCGTCGGCCTGCTCAGGGCGGACCAGCTGCACCAGCTCCACCTTTTCGAACTGGTGCTGGCGGATCATGCCGCGGGTATCTCGCCCGTAGCTGCCCGCTTCACTGCGAAAGCAGGGAGTATGGCACACCAGTTTCACGCCATGCTCACCCAGCTCATCTGCTTCAAGAATGCGATCACGCGCCAGATTGGTGACCGGCACCTCGGCCGTTGGAATCAGGTAGTAGCCACTGTCGCCCTCCAGCCGGAACAGGTCCTCTTCGAACTTGGGGAGTTGTCCGGTGCCGCGCAGGCTGTCGGCATTGACCAGATAGGGAACGTAGACCTCGCGATAGCCGTGGCGGGTGGTATGGGTATCCAGCATGAACTGGATCAGCGCCCGGTGCATGCGGGCCACCTGGCCTTCCAGCACCATGAAGCGGCTGCCGGTCAGCTTTGCAGCGGCGTCGAAATCGAGTCCCGCCAGCCGCTGGCCGACATCGACGTGATCTCTGACCTCAAAATCGAACGCGCGCGGTTCGCCCCAGCGCAGCACTTCAGCATTGGCAGTTTCATCCGCGCCTTCGGGCACGCGATCTGCAGGGAGGTTGGGCACTGCCATCAGCAGCTCGTCCAGCTGCTGCTGTGCCGTCCGGGTCTGCTGTACTGCTGCTTCGAGCCGCTCGTCAATGGTGCGCAGCGTGTCGGCCACCTGCGCCTTGGCTTCATCGACACTGAGCCCCTGCTTGATCAGCACGCCGACCTGTCTGGCCGCCTGATTGCGCTGAGATTGCAGCGTCTGGCTCTCCGTTTCAGCCCGCTTGCGCTCGGCATCGAGCGCGAGGAAGCGCGCCACATCGAATTCAAAATGTTTTTTGCGCAGCCGGTCGGCAACCCCTTCCGGGTCCTGCCGCAGCAGTTTCAGGTCGAGCATCGCTGATATTCCTTGCAATTCCTACATCCGGCAAGACCGGAAAAAAGGTTGCCACCTTAGCCGTTCAGAGCCCAGCGCGCCAGCGCAATTCCGCCCGCACAGCCAGCCAGACAGAACACCACGCTGGTAAGCAGATAGCCGAGTGCCGTGGTCCAGCGGTCCTGGTGCAGCAGCATGACGAGCTCCAGCGAAAACGCGGAAAAAGTGGTGAACGCACCGAGCACTCCAACCATCAGCAGGTGGCGCCACTCCGGCGGCAGCACCATGCGCTCCACGATCAGGACATAGCACGCGCCGATGGCCACAGAGCCAGCCACGTTGATGGCACCGGTGGCAACAAAGCCCTGCAGCCCCAGCCGCACCGCCCCCTGGCTGACCCCATAACGGGCGGCCGCCCCCAGCGCGCCACCCAGTGCCACCAGCAGCAGCGCCTGCATCAGGCGGCTCCGGCACGTAGCCGGTCACTCATAGCGCTGGTCCGGACTCTGTGCATCGAGCTGCCGCAGCCACGCGAGTTTGTCGGCAATTTTCTTTTCGAGACCACGTTCGACCGGCAAGTAATAACTGCGATCGCGCAGCGGCTCGGGGAAATAGTTTTCACCAGCCGCATAGCCGTGTGGTTCATCGTGCGCATAACGATATTCCGCGCCATACCCTTCCGCTTTCATCAGTTTCGTCGGGGCATTGCGCAGGTGTACTGGCACGTCGTGGCTGGGCTGGGCCCGCACATCGGCCAACGCCGCCTTGTACGCCATGTAAACAGCGTTGCTCTTCGCAGCACAGGCCAGGTAAACGATCGCCTGGGCAATGGCGAGCTCCCCTTCCGGGCTCCCCAGCCGCTCCTGGACATCCCAGGCGTTCAGTGCAATCTGCAGCGCCCGCGGATCGGCATTACCGATATCTTCGGTCGCCATGCGCACCACCCGCCGGGCCACATAGAGTGGATCGCAACCACCGTCGATCATCCGTGCGAACCAATAGAGTGCCGCATCCGGCGAACTGCCACGCACCGCCTTATGCAGCGCGGAGATCTGCTCGTAGAAGATGTCGCCGCCCTTGTCGAAGCGACGCACAGCACCCTGCAGCACTTCGTCTACTACGGCCGCCTCTATGGCACTGTCACCCCGCCCCTGCGCCAGATCGACAGCCAGCTCCAGCAGATTGAGCGCGCGGCGGCCATCGCCATCGGCTGCCTGCACCAGCCGGAGCAGCTGGTCGGGGACGATGGAAACCGGCTCCGGCAGCCGGGTCAGTGCCCGTTGCAGGATCGCGGAAAGCGCCTCGTCGCTGAGCGGTTTGAGCCGGTAGACGCGGGTACGTGACAGCAGCGCATTGTTCAGCTCGAATGAAGGATTTTCCGTCGTGGCGCCGACAAAGATGAAGGTACCGTCTTCCACAAACGGCAGAAACGCGTCCTGCTGCGACTTGTTGAAGCGATGCACCTCGTCGATGAACAGGATAGTGCGCTGGCCACGCTGCGCCTGCTGTTTTGCCTCGTCGACGGCTGCGCGAATCTCCTTCACTCCCGACAACACCGCCGACAGGGCGATGAAATGTGCGTCACAGAGGTGAGCCACCATTTTGGCGAGCGTGGTCTTGCCCACGCCGGGCGGCCCCCACAGCACCATCGAATGCAGCGCGCCTGCATCCAGCGCCTCGCGCAGCGGTCGCCCCTTGCCCAGCAGGTGTTCCTGGCCGAAGTAGTCGTCCAGCCCTGTCGGCCGGACGCGTGCGGCCAGCGGCTGGTAAAGCTCACTGCTCAATTCAGATTCCGCTATCAATGCCATCGCGAATCACATCGGCGTCGGCCGGAGGCTCGAACGTAAATAACTGGTCATCCAGTGCCGGATTGGCCTGGACATCGTGAAACCGGATTTCGGTGCGCTGATCCAGCTCGTCAATCAACTCCAGGCGGGTGACAGCACCGTCGGCAAACTGGACCCGGAGTGTGCGGAACAGCGCCTGCTCGCCGCGTGGCGTCAACAGGAACCAACTGCCGGTTCTGCCCTGCTCCGCTTCGATACGATAGTGCTCCGCCAGGGTCGTCCGGTCACTGCTGAAGATCAGCGCCGGCGTATCGGCCAGCTCGCCCCGGAATGGCTGCACCACCGCCTGCTCCAGGTCAGCATCGTAACGCCACAGCGTGGCACCGTCGGTCACAATCAGATAGGCGTAAGGGCTCTCGATCTCCCAGCGCAGGCGGTTGCCACGCTTGACCGCCATCTGTCCCTCGGCGCTCTGGAGCGGATCGCCCTCTTCGCTCCAGACCGTCTGCGAAAACCTTGCGGTCATCGACTGCAGCTGGTCAAGCTGCGCGGCGAGCGCATCGAGCGCTGCTTCCTGAGTCTGTGCCAGCGCCGCCGCGCAGCACAATAGCGTAGCGAGACAGCCGTACAGGACACGACGCAGTGACATCATGACAACCCCGAACATGAATGGATGGGAATCAGTCCCGTGGTGCTGGCGGCGCGAGCACTTCCCGGCTGCCGTTGCTGCTCATCGAGGAAACCACCCCGGCCGCTTCCATCGCCTCAATCAGGCGGGCCGCGCGGTTGTATCCAATGCGCAGCTTTCGCTGGACGGCCGAGATCGAAGCGCGCCGGCTTTCACAGACGAAGTGTACGGCTTCATCATAAAGCGGGTCGGACTCGCTGCCCTCACCGCCATCGCCGCTCTCACCGCTCAGCCCCGGAATGCCGTCAAAGCTGCTGCCCTCTTCCAGCAGACCGTCGATGTAATCAGGGGCGCCCCGTTTTTTCCAGTCGGCGACGACGCGATGGACCTCGTCATCGGAGACAAAAGCGCCGTGCACCCGGACTGGCAGCCCGCTGCCGGGTGGCATGTAGAGCATGTCGCCATGCCCCAGCAGCTGCTCGGCACCGCCCTGATCGAGGATGGTGCGCGAGTCGATGCGCGACGATACCTGGAAGGCGATCCGGGTCGGAATATTGGCCTTGATCAGGCCGGTGATGACATCAACCGACGGCCGCTGCGTGGCCAGAATCAGATGGATGCCCGCTGCCCGCGCCTTCTGGGCGATACGCGCGATCAGCTCCTCGACCTTCTTACCGACGATCATCATCATGTCGGCAAACTCGTCGATGACCACGACGATGGTCGGCAGCGGCTCCAGCGGCGGTGCGGTGGCTACTTCCTCCCCGGCCTCGTAGTGCTCTTCCGGATTGAAGAAGGGGTCGAGAATCGGCTCCCCCATCTGCACCGCTTCATTCACCTTACGGTTGAAACCGGCGAGGTTGCGGACCCCGAGCGCGGCCATCAGCTTGTACCGGCGCTCCATTTCTGCGACGCACCAGCGCAGGCCCGCAGCGGCGTCCTTCATGTCCGTAATGACGGGCGCCAGCAGGTGGGGAATCCCCTCGTAAACCGACAGCTCGAGCATCTTCGGGTCAACCAGCAGCAGACGCACTTCGGCCGGTGTCGCCTTGTAGAGAATACTCAGCAGCATCGCGTTGACACCCACCGACTTACCCGAGCCGGTGGTGCCCGCCACTAGCAGGTGCGGCATTTTTGCCAGATCAGCCACCACCGGCTCGCCGCTGATGTCATGTCCGAGCGCGAGGGTCACCGGCGACCGCGACTCCTCATAAACGCGTGACGCCAGTACCTCGCGGAAATTGACGATTTCGCGATCTTCATTCGGAATCTCGATGCCGATTACCGACTTGCCGGGAATAACCTCGACCACCCGTACGCTCACCACCGCCAGTGACCGGGCGAGGTCTTTGGCCAGATTGGTGATCTTGCTGGCCTTGGTGCCGGGGGCCGGCTGAATTTCAAAGCGGGTGATCACCGGGCCCGGCTGCACCGCAACCACTTCGGCGGTGACGTTGAAGTCAGCCAGCTTGAGTTCGAGCAGGCGCGACATCGCCTGCAGCGTCTCTTCGGAGTAGCCCCGATTGTGCCGATGATCTCGACCGTCGAGCAGCGCCAGCGGGGGCAGTGTGCCGGTTACCGAGCCGTCTTCGAACAGCGAAGGCTGACGCTCCTTCTGCGCGCGCTTGCTCGGTGCGGGCGCAGGCCTGGGTTCCGGCACGGTAATCACTGGGGCCTTGCGTTCCTTTTCCCGGGCACGTTCCCGCGCCACAGTTTCGCGACGCTGCTTCTGCTGCGCCCGGTCCGCGCGATCACGTTCCGCATGCTCGCGGCGCCGCTGCAGGATGTCGCGCAGCTTTTCCTGGGCATTAAGGATGAGTGCCCCGATCTGGTCCATGAGCCGCAGCCATGAGAGATCGGTGAACACGGTCAGCCCGAACAGCAGGACCGCCACCAGTACCAGCCGGCCCCCGACTGAACCAAATGCCTCAAACGCGGCGTTACCGACGGCCTGGCCGAGCACGCCGCCAGCCCCGAAGGGCAACACGCTCTCGTGACCTGCCAGCGTCACCAGCGCGGTCGAGGCGATCATCACCAGCGTCAGACCGATGACCCGTACAATAAACGCCGGCCAGTCGAAGGCACCTGCTTCCCGGCGGTCGCGATAGAGCAGCCAGGCGCGGTAGGCGATCAGGGTCGGAAACAGGTAGGCCATGAACCCGAACAGCGAAAAGAACACGTCTGAGATCCAGGCACCCGCCGGACCGCCGGCATTCTGGATGCTGTTGCTGTTGCCGGTGCGCGACCAGCCCGGGTCGTCCTGGTGGTAGGTCAGCAGCGCCAGAAAGAGATAGACGCAACCGGCCACAAGGCCAATGAACGCCCCTTCCCGCAGGCGGAGTCTGCGCTTGTCGGCGATGGCTGGAACGGAAGCGGTTGGCGCGGTTTTACTCAATGGTCTGACCGGTATCGGGATGAGTTAAAGACCCGGATTTTATCACCTCGGGCCTGAGTTTACCCGGCACAGCCGGGCATTCCTCCTTTTTGGCGGGCCGGGAGCGTTTCCGTTATCATCAGCCCCCACATTTTGTGAGTTCCGGAAATCGATATGAGTAGTCCCCAGCATCACCGCCTGATCATCCTCGGATCGGGCCCTGCCGGTTACACAGCGGCGGTTTATGCCGCGCGTGCCAACCTCAGCCCGGTGCTCATCACCGGCATGCAGCAAGGCGGTCAGCTGACCACCACCACCGACGTTGACAACTGGCCCGGCGATCACGAAGGCGTGCAAGGCCCAGACCTCATGCTGCGCATGCAGCAGCACGCAGAACGATTTGATACACAAATCATTTTCGACCACATCGAAGAGGTCGACCTGCAGCGCCGCCCGTTCACCCTGAAGGGCAGCGACAGCTATACCTGTGATGCGCTGATCATTGCCACCGGCGCCTCCGCGCAGTACCTCGGCCTGCCGTCAGAGTCCGCTTTCATGGGCAAGGGGGTCAGCGCCTGCGCCACCTGCGACGGTTTCTTCTACCGCGGCCAGAAGGTAGCGGTAGTCGGCGGCGGCAATACCGCGGTTGAAGAGGCGCTCTACCTCTCCAATCTGGCATCGGAAGTGACCCTGATCCACCGCCGTGATGCGCTGCGGGCCGAGAAGATTCTGCAGGACAAGCTGTTCGAGAAAGCGCGCACTGGCAACATCCGCATTCTCTGGAACCATACCCTCGAGGAAGTGCTGGGCGACGATTCCGGCGTCACCGGCGTGCGTCTGGCGAGCACGCAGGATGGCAGCAAACAGGAGCTGGATGTCGCCGGCGTATTCATTGCCATCGGCCACAAGCCCAACACCGACATGTTTGCCGGCCAGCTGGAGATGGTGGACGGTTACATCCAGGTTCGCAGCGGGCTTAATGGCAATGCCACTGCCGCCAGCGTGCCCGGCGTGTTTGCCGCCGGTGACGTGGCGGACCATGTCTACCGCCAGGCTATCACCTCTGCGGGCTTCGGCTGCATGGCCGCACTCGACGCCGAGAAGTATCTCGACGACCTGAAGTAAACGCCATGGTGGTCCTGCCCCAGCTCGACCACAGCTCGCTCTGGTTCCCGGCGGCCGAAGAGGCATTGGCGGAACCGAACGGGCTGCTGGCCTGGGGCGGCGATCTGCGGCCGCCACGCCTGCTTGCTGCGTACCGGCACGGCATTTTCCCCTGGTTCGAAGAGGGTCAGCCGATCCTCTGGTGGTCGCCGGACCCTCGGGCAGTCCTTACTCCACGACAACTGCACATCTCCCGCAGCCTGCGACGAACCCTGCGTCGTGGCCGCTTTCAGATTACGTTTGATCGCGCTTTCACCGCTGTCATGCGTGGCTGTGCCGGGCGCGCGGAGACGTGGATCGGCCCAGCCATGGTGGACGCCTACATGACCCTGCACGAACTGGGGCATGCCCATTCGGTCGAATGCTGGCGGGACGGCGAACTGGTGGGAGGTCTCTATGGCGTGGCGCTGGGGCGGGCCTTCTTTGGCGAATCGATGTTTTCCCGGGCGACCGACGCCTCGAAAGTTGCTCTGGTGCATCTCTGCGGGCAGCTCGAGGAGTGGGGTTTCGCGATGATCGACTGCCAGGTCAGCAATCCGCATACGCTCAGTCTGGGGGCTCGCGAACTGCCGCGCCAGCAGTTTCTGCAGCGGCTGCGCGACCTGACGGCACAGGAGCTGTCCGTCAACGGCCAGCGGTGGACACTGCAATGGGCGTGGCGTGATCAGGCCGGAGGTTTGGCATGACTGCCCTCTCCCGCCTCAAGGTGTTCGCCACGCACCCGCATGACTGCAGTTATCTGGAGGATCAGCAGGCGACGACACTGTTCGTCGACCCGGCCGCTGAGATGGACAGCGAGACCTACAGTCAGCTGTCGGAAATGGGCTTTCGCCGCAGCGGTCCCCATCTTTACCGGCCGCACTGCGCCAGCTGCAACGCCTGCGTCGCAGCCCGCATTCCGGTGGAACGGTTCCAGCCCAGCCGGCAGCAGCGCCGGGTCTGGAGTCGCAATCGCGATCTGTCAGTGATCGGCCGCCATGCGCTTGATGACGATCGTTACTACACGCTTTACGCCAGCTATATCGAACAGCGGCATCGCGATGGCGACATGTATCCGCCCAGCCGGGCTCAGTTCGATGCCTTCCTGACCGCCGAATGGGACATTACCCGGTACTACTGTTTCGAGCTGGGTGACGAACTCCTTGCGGTGGCAGTGGTTGACCTCATGCAGGGTGGTCTGTCGGCAATTTACACCTTCTACGAACCGGCGCTGGGCCGGCGCAGCCTCGGCGTTTATGCGGTGCTCTGGCAGATCGAAGAAGCCCGGCGGCTTGGCCTGCCCTATGTTTATCTCGGCTATTGGATCAAGCAGTGTCCGAAGATGTCCTACAAGGTCAATTATCGCCCGCTTGAGCTGCTCATCAACGGCCGCTGGGTGTGCGTGAACTGACTTGCCGCTTTGCGAAATATGTGAATTTCGTGCAAAATGCGCGCACTCCGGCCCGTGTGCGGCCACTAACCGTTAACGCAACTTATTGAATTTGCGTAAAAAACAAGCTTCAGAGGTAGTCGCCGGATGGCAAAAGAAGACCAGATTGAAATGGAGGGTGAAGTAATCGACACTCTTCCCAACACCACATTCCGTGTCAGGCTGGAAAACGGCCACGTCGTCACTGCCCACATCTCGGGCAAAATGCGCAAGAACTACATCCGCATCCTCACTGGCGACAAGGTCAAGGTGGAGTTGACCCCCTACGATCTGAGCAAGGCGCGCATCACCTACCGCGCTCGCTGATAACTCGGCACTGCGGAGCGCGGTGCACGCGCTTCGATCATAAAAAAACCCGCGTCGCCGCGGGTTTTTCGTTACAGCTACCCAGGATCAGGCGAGCTCCTCCACTTCCGTCTCCAGTACCAGCTGATCGTCGCGGACGGTGATGTGCAGCGTGCCACCCTGCTCCGACAACTCCCCGAACAGCACCATTTCGGCCAGTGGCTTTTTGATGTGCTCCTGGATGATGCGCGCCATCGGCCGTGCACCCATGGTGCGATCGTAGCCCTTCCTGACCAGCCAGCGCCGGGCGGCGTCGTCGACGATGAGATGGACCCGTTTGTCATCCAGCTGGCTCTGCAGTTCTACCAGGAACTTGTCCACGACGTTGAGCACAACCTCTTCGGGCAGCGGCCGGAACGTAATAATGCTGTCGAGGCGGTTGCGGAATTCCGGCGTGAACATCCGGTTAATCGCCTCCATCGCATCCGTGGTGTGGTCCTGTTCCGCAAAACCGATGCTGCGACGGCTCACGTTCTCCGCGCCCGCGTTGGTCGTCATGATCAGGATGACATTGCGGAAATCCGCCTTACGGCCGTTGTTGTCGGTCAGCGTACCGTGGTCCATCACCTGCAACAGCAGGTTGAATACCTCGGGGTGTGCCTTCTCGATCTCGTCGAGCAGCACTACCGCGTGCGGATGTTTGGTAACTGCATCAGTCAGCAGACCGCCCTGATCAAAGCCGACATAGCCTGGCGGCGCACCGATCAGCCGCGACACGGTGTGGCGCTCCATGTACTCCGACATATCGAAGCGGATCAGCTCCAGCCCGAGCACCTTGGCCAGCTGCCTGCTCACCTCGGTCTTGCCGACACCGGTAGGCCCGGCCAGCAGGAAAGAACCGATCGGCTTCTCGGCTGGCTTCAGCCCGGCACGGGCGAGCTTGATGGAGGTAGCCAGCGCGCCAATGGCCTCGTCCTGGCCAAACACCACCATCTTGAGATTGTCCTCGAGCTTCAGCAGCACCTCCTTGTCGTCGGACGAGACGGTCTTCGGAGGGATGCGCGCAATCTTCGCCACTACCGCTTCGATCTCGGCGACATTGATTGTCTTCTTGCGTTTGTTCGCCGGCTGCAGTTGCTGGTAGGCGCCCGCTTCGTCGATCACGTCAATCGCCTTGTCAGGCAGAAAGCGGTCGGTGATATAACGGGCGGACAACTCCGCCGCGGCCTGCAGGGCCTTGTCAGTGTACTTCAGGCCGTGATGCTCCTCGAAGCGGCTTTTCAGCCCCTTCAAAATCAGGAATGCGTCCTCGACGCTCGGCTCCAGCACATCTACTTTCTGGAAGCGACGGCTCAGTGCGCGGTCCTTCTCGAAGATGCCGCGATACTCCTGGAAGGTGGTCGAACCGATGCAGCGCATCTGGCCAGACGTCAGCAGCGGCTTCAGCAGGTTGGAGGCGTCCATGACACCGCCCGACGCCGCGCCGGCACCGATGATAGTGTGGATCTCGTCGATGAACAGGATCGCCTTGGGACGCCGCTTCAGTTCGGCGAGCAGCCCCTTGAATCGCTTCTCGAAGTCACCGCGGTATTTGGTACCGGCCAGCAGGGAGCCCAGGTCGAGCGAATAGACCACGCTGCCCTTGAGGATCTCGGGCACCTGCTCCTCGACGATGAGTTTGGCCAGTCCTTCGGCGATGGCGGTCTTGCCCACCCCCGACTCGCCCACCAGTAGCGGGTTATTCTTGCGCCGCCGGGTGAGAATCTGCGCGACCCGCTCCACCTCGTTCAGACGGCCGACCAGCGGATCGATCCGGCCCTGACGGGCCTCTTCGTTGAGGTTGGTCGCAAACGCGTCAAGCGGGCTGCGTTCAACATCGCCACCGATCTGGTCGTCATCCATCTGCTCACGTCCATGCTCGCTGCCATGCTCGGCACTGTGGTCCGAAACCTTGGAAATTCCGTGTGTGATGTAGTTGACGACATCGAGCCGGGCCACGCTCTGCTGTTTGAGGAAGTAGACGGCCTGCGACTCCTGCTCGCTGAAAATGGCGACCAGCACATTGGCACCAGTCACCTCCTTCTTGCCAGAGGACTGGACGTGGAATACGGCGCGCTGCAGTACGCGCTGAAAGCCCAGCGTCGGCTGGGTCTCGCGCGACGGATCCCCTTCCGGAATCAACGGCGTTGTGGAGTCGACAAAATCGGTCAGATCGGAGCGCAACCTGGCGAGATCCACCCCGCAGGCGCGCAGCACCCTGATCGCCACCTCGTTGTCGAGCAAGGCCAGCAGCAGGTGCTCAACAGTCATGAATTCATGGCGTTTCAACCGGGCACCTTTGAATGCCTGGTTCAAGGTCACCTCTAGGTCTCTGCTCAACATACTGCTACCTCAGCGCTGTGCGCTCTAGTCATTCGGATGCCTCGATCTCGGCCAGCAAGGGGTGCTGGTGATCGCGCGCGTACTGATTGACCTGCGCTGCTTTTGTTTCTGCGATATCCCGGGTAAAGATCCCACAAACGCCCTTTCCCTGGGTATGCACGGTAAGCATGACCTGCGTCGCCTGTTCCCGCCCCATTCGGAAAAAGATTTCCAGCACGTCAACTACGAACTCCATGGGGGTGTAGTCGTCGTTGAGTAATACGACCTTGTAGAGCGGCGGTTGTTTCAGCTGAGGCTTGGATTCCTGAACAGCCAGACCGCCCTCATGATCCCCCTGCGCGTCACTGTCCCGCGCCATCGACACGACCAATTCGAACTCCTCTCTGTCAGCTGTATAGGACATATTGCGGCATCCCGAAAATTATCAACCAGCGATGCGGCAGCAGTGGGCATCATACTGCGAGCACGCCCAAAAGCGACCCGAAACCGCATGCTTGACTATTGATCAAAAAATGATACAACAAGCCCATCCCGCCGTAGCTGGGTGGGAGTGGCAATTCAGCCGGCTTACCCAGGCCGGCAGCACAGCGGAAGGGCTTTTGCTATGCAGACGGGTATCGTCAAGTGGTTCAATAACACCAAGGGATACGGGTTCATTCTTCCCGATAATGGTGGCGGTGACATCTTCGCGCATTACTCTGCTATAGACATGGACGGCTACAAGACGTTGAAAGCTGGCCAGACCGTGCGCTTTGAAGCGGAACAGGGGCCCAAAGGTCTCCACGCCAAGCATATCCAGGCAAGCGACAGCGAAGCACCCGCCGAAAACACTGATCAAGCAACTGCCAGCGCAGTTCCAGCGACCTGACTTCTGGCTTTCGCGGCGCCCTGCTCCACTCCGGCGCCGGGCGTCGCGCGCCTCAGCCAGCTTTCTCTCCGGTCACGGTTCATTCGCGGCCGTAAACCCGTACGCCACTCATTCCTCCATCAGCCGTCCACTTCAGACAGCCAAACATGCTAGCATTCTGCGCCGCCGGCCGTCTGGACCCGACGGCATGCAAGCGCACCCGGGAACATCAGGTGCCACGAAGGCTCTCCCACAAGGTCGCAGCCTGGAGGAGCGCGCTGGTCGCTCTACGATTGGACTATGGAGTTAACGCGAACCATGACTGAACCCACTTCGAAAATCATTTATACCGAGACGGACGAAGCCCCGGCCCTGGCAACCTATTCACTGCTGCCGATCGTCCAGGCATTCACGTCCCCGTCCGGGATTGCCGTCGAGACCCGCGACATCTCGCTGGCCGGCCGCGTTCTCTCCCAGTTTCCGGAATACCTGACCGAAGAGCAGCGCGTATCCGATGACCTCGCCGAGCTCGGCGAGCTGGCCAAGCGCCCCGAAGCCAACATCATCAAGCTGCCCAACATCAGCGCCTCCATGCCGCAGCTGACTGCAACGATCAGAGAGCTGCAGGCGCAGGGCTTCAAGCTGCCCGACTACCCGACCGATCCGCAGACCGACGAAGAGAAGTCGATCCAGGCACGCTACGATAAAGTCCGCGGCAGTGCCGTTAACCCCGTCCTGCGGGAAGGCAACTCGGACCGTCGGGCTGCCGCGTCCGTCAAGAATTTTGCCCGCAAGAACCCGCACCGGATGGGCGCATGGAGCAGCGACTCCCGGACTCACGTTGCCCATATGTCGGATGACGACTTCTACGGCAACGAGAAGTCCACCACCATCCAGCAGGCCGGCACCCTGCAGATCAGCCTGGCTGGCGCGGATGGCAGCACCACCGTGCTGAAAGAGGTGGCGGTTGATGCTGGTGATGTGGTTGACGGCACCGTGATGCGGGTGCGCTCGCTGCGCCAGTTCATTGCAGCCGCAATTGCCGATGCCAGGGATAAGGGCCTGCTGTTCTCGCTGCACCTCAAGGCGACCATGATGAAGGTCTCCGACCCGATCATGTTCGGTCATGTCGTGTCGGTGTTCTATGAGCCGGTACTGGAGAAGCACGCCGATGTGCTGAAGCAGCTGGGTGTCAACGTCAACAACGGTCTCGGCGATCTCTACGCCAAGATCAGGGAGCTGCCGGAAGAGAAGCAGCGCGAAATCGAGAGCGACATTCAGGCACTCTACGCCGAGCGCCCGCCGCTGGCCATGGTCAACTCCGACAAGGGCATCACCAACCTGCACGTGCCGAGCGACGTCATCGTCGACGCCTCGATGCCGGCCATGATTCGTGATTCCGGCAAGATGTGGGGCCCGGACGGTCAGCTGCACGACACCAAGGCCGTCATCCCTGACCGCTGCTATGCCGGCATCTATCAGACCGTGGTTGAGGACTGCAAACTCAACGGTGCCTTCGACCCTGCCACTATGGGCAGCGTCCCGAACGTCGGCCTGATGGCGCAGAAAGCCGAAGAGTACGGCTCGCACGACAAAACCTTTGAAATCCCGGCTGACGGCACTGTCCGTGTCACCGACAACAACGGCAATGTTCTGTTCGAGCACACTGTCGAGCGCGGCGATATCTGGCGCATGTGCACCGTCAAGGATCCGGCCGTCCGCGACTGGGTCAAGCTGGCGGTCAACCGCGCGCGTGCCACTGGCGCCCCGGCCGTGTTCTGGCTCGACCCGCAGCGTGCGCACGACGCGCAGCTGATCACCAAGGTCAACACCTACCTGAAAGATCACGACACCAGCGGTCTGGACATCCGTGTCCTGTCGCCGGTCGAGGCAATGAAACTGTCGCTGGCCCGCATCCGCGAAGGCAAGGACACCATCTCCGTCACCGGCAACGTGCTGCGCGACTATCTCACCGACCTGTTCCCCATCATGGAGCTGGGCACCAGCGCCAAGATGCTGTCGATCGTTCCGCTGATGGCGGGCGGTGGTATGTTCGAGACGGGTGCCGGCGGCTCCGCGCCGAAGCACGTCCAGCAGTTCCTGGAAGAGAACCACCTGCGCTGGGATTCGCTCGGCGAGTTTCTGGCACTGGCCGAGTCGCTCGACCACTACGGCAACTTCACGGGCAACGCCAAAGCGAAGGTGTTTGCGAAGACGCTGGATCAGGCCAACGGCCAGATTCTCGACAACAACAAGTCACCGTCGCGCAAGGTTGGTGAACTCGACAACCGTGGCAGCCACTTCTACCTCGCGCTCTACTGGGCGGAGGCGCTGTCGGCTCAGGACGACGATCAGGCGCTGAAGGAGCAGTTCACGCCGATCGCGAAGCAGCTGCGTGAGAACGAAGCGAAGATCGTCGATGAACTCAACGCGGTACAGGGCAAGCCGGTTGAAATCGGCGGCTACTATCACCCGAACCGTGAGCTGGTCGCCGCGGCGATGCGTCCCAGCGCAACGTTCAACGGCATCCTCGCCTCGATCGGCTGACGTGAACGGGTACCTCCGTACCAGCGGAGGTATCCCCGTTTCTGCTCGCCGGCCGGTTCCTGCAATCTCCCCGCAGGACCGGCCTGCCGACGACCTTCGCGGTACTGGCGAACGACCTCACCATGAGTCGCCTTATCCTCTTCAACAAGCCATTTCGTGTCATGTCGCAGTTTTCACCTTGCGACAATAAGCAGACACTGGCGGACTACCTCGATATTCCCGATGTTTATCCAGCCGGGCGGCTCGATTACGACTCCGAGGGCCTGCTGCTGCTGACTGATGATGGCCGCCTGCAGCACCGGATCAGCCATCCACGGCACAAGCTGCCGAAGACTTACTGGGCGGAGGTTGAGGGTGCTCCTGACCCGGCGGCCGTGGCGCGACTGCGTGCGGGCGTTGAGCTCAACGATGGACCGACGCAGCCGGCCGGGGTCGAGATCATTCCCACACCGGTACTTTGGGCACGCCATCCGCCGGTTCGGTTTCGCGCCAGCATCCCTACTCACTGGCTCGCCATCACGATCGCGGAAGGGCGTAACCGTCAGGTGCGTCGCATGACCGCCGCCGTCGGTCTGCCAACCCTCAGGCTGGTGCGGGTACGCATCGGGGACTGGCGCCTTGACGACCTGCAACCCGGACAGTGGCGCATGGAGCTGGTCGCGACCTCACCGCTGCCAGCGCGAGTACGGTCACGCGCCAGCGCGCCGGGCAATCGTGGGCCCCGCCGTTCGCGGCGCGTATAATGCCGCCTTTTCCTGATGGGAGTGGAGATGAGCTGGCATCCGCACGTCACGGTCGCAACGGTAATCGAAGATCGGGGCCGCTTTCTGCTGGTGGAAGAGGAAGCAGGTGGTCGCCTGGTCTACAACCAGCCAGCAGGCCATCTCGAAGCCGGTGAAACCCTGTTGGAGGCTGCCTGTCGGGAAACGCTGGAGGAGACCGGATGGACGGCCGAACTGGACGGGGTGATCTCGGTCGGTCTCTACACCGCACCCGCCAACGGCGTCACCTATATGCGGACGACGTTTTTCGGCCGTGCTGTTCACCACGATCCGACTTTGCCGCTGGATACCGGCATTCAGCGCGCTGTCTGGCTGACACCGGCTGAACTGGCCGCCACGCCGGAGAAGCTGCGCAGCCCCATGGTGCTGCAGGTTATTCACCAGTATCTGGCAGGTCAGCGGTTTCCGCTCGCCCTGATTTTCCCCTGAGGCAACGCCATGTCCACTTCTCCCCATGTGATCGTCGGCATGTCCGGCGGAGTCGATTCCTCGGTCGCCGCGCAGCTGCTGCTGGAGCAGGGCTATCGCGTCGAAGGACTGTTCATGAAGAACTGGGACGAAGACGACGGCACCGAATACTGCACCGCCAGGGCCGACCTGGCCGACGCTCAGGCGGTCTGTGATCGCATTGGCATCAGACTCCACACCGCCAATTTCGCAGCAGAATACTGGGACCGGGTGTTCGAACATTTTCTGGCTGAATACCGCGCCGGCCGCACGCCCAATCCCGACATCCTCTGCAACAAGGAGATCAAGTTCCGGGCCTTCCTCGACTACGCAATCACGCTGGGCGCCGATTTCATCGCTACCGGGCACTATGCGCGCGTGCGGCAGCTGGACGGTCAGGCGCAGCTGCTGAAGGGACTCGATACCAACAAGGACCAGAGCTACTTTTTGCACGCCGTCGGGGAGGCACAGCTCGCCCGGACGCTGTTCCCGGTGGGTGAGCTCGAAAAGAGTGAAGTACGCGCCATCGCTGCCCGTCACGAGTTCGTCACCGCCACCAAAAAGGACTCGACCGGTATCTGCTTCATTGGCGAGCGCCGCTTCCGCGATTTTTTGCAGCGCTATCTCCCGGCCCAGCCCGGTGCCATCGAAGATGAGCATGGCCAGGTACTGGGCGAGCATCAGGGGCTGATGTATCACACGATCGGTCAGCGTCAGGGGCTTGGCATCGGCGGCGTGCAGGGTGCCGGCGACTCGCCCTGGTACGTCGCGGAGAAAGATCTCGAGCGCAATGTGCTGGTGGTTGTACAGGGCAGCGATCACGCGCGCCTCTACAAGCGCGCCCTCGCCCTCAGCCATATCGACTGGGTGGCCGGAGAGCCACCCGCTCTGCCTGCTCGTCTCATGGCTAAGACCCGCTACCGGCAGCCCGACCAGGCCTGTCAGCTGGACCGCACAGCGGACGGTTACCGGGTCGTGTTTGACGAGCCGCAGCGCGCCATCACCCCTGGCCAGTCCGCCGTCTTCTATGACGGCGAGGTCTGTCTTGGTGGCGGCGTTATCGAAGCCGCGCTCGCGGTGTAACCGATAGCAGGAATTCAGCTGGATGGAATTGACACGAACTCATAACCAGGCGCTGGCGCTGGCAGGCATACTGCAGGCTACACATCTGGTCGATACAGTGGCACATACCGGTCAGACCGACCCGGCAGCGTTCAACAGCATCATTCTCAGCCTGTTCGCGTTCGACGCTGAAACCCCCGAGGCTGTCTATGGGGGACGCGTCAACCTGCGGCTGGGGCTGAGCGTGCTGCGCGACATTCTCACCTCCGAGCGGCGCGCCGAGCATCAGGCGGCGCTGCGCTATGCAGTGGGTGTTCTGCATCTGCAAAAGCGGCTTCAGAGCCGGCCGGATCTGCAGGAGATCGTTCACAACCGCCTCCGGCATGCCGAGAAGAAGCTGGAACACTTCACGCGGGATGTCAGTGACATAGCGGCGAGTCTCGCAGGGATTTATCAAGATACTATCAGTACCTTTAAGTATCGCGTGCAAGTGACTGGCAGCCTTCAGCAATTGCAGAATCCGGCGACTGCCGACAAGGTACGGGCGCTGCTACTGGCGGCGATCCGCTCCGCCCACCTCTACCGCCAGCTCGGCGGCAGTCGCTGGCAACTGTTGCTCAACCGCGGCAAGCTGCTCAGTGCCGTCGACAGCCTGATAACAACTACTCCGTAGACGCCTGCCTGCAAGCGAATGGTCCAGTGCCATGCCCGGTTTACCGCCGAGGCCGGCTCTTGCAGCGAGGCACAATGGGGCTGTCCGCTTCAGGTATAATGCGCGCCCCGCTATTTCCGCATCGTCGATCACCGCCTTTCAGAGAGTCCGCCATGCAGCTTTCCGCGCTCACCGCCGTGTCCCCTATCGATGGCCGCTACGGCAGCAAAGTCGTCGCCCTTCGCTCCATCTTCAGCGAGTTCGGACTGATCAGGCACCGACTGCTGGTCGAAGTGCGCTGGCTGCAACGGCTGGCAGCCCATCCGCAGATCGCTGAAGTGCCGGCGTTGAGCGACGAGGCCAATGCATTTCTCGACCGGCTGGTCGACGAGTTTGGGGAAGAAGGCGCCGCCCGCGTCAAGACAATCGAGGCCACCACCAACCACGACGTCAAGGCGATTGAGTACTTCATCAAGGAGCGGGTGGCGCATCTGCCTGAGCTGGCAGCAGTGAGTGAATTCATCCACTTCGCCTGCACCTCGGAAGACATCAACAACCTCTCCCACGGCCTGATGCTGGCCGAAGGCCGCCGCGTCACGCTGGAACTGATTGACCGCATCGTGGACAAGCTGGCCGAGCTTTCCCGCCAATACGCCGACGTGCCGATGCTGTCGCGCACCCACGGCCAGACCGCCAGCCCGACCACCGTCGGCAAGGAGCTGGCCAACGTCGTCGCCCGCCTGCGCCGCCAGCGCGACCAGATCGCCAGCGTGCAGCTGCTCGGTAAGATCAACGGCGCCGTCGGCAACTACAACGCCCACCTGTCGGCCTATCCGGAGATCGACTGGGCGGCCAATGCGAAAGCGTTCGTCGAGAGCCTCGGCCTCACCTGGAACCCCTACACCACCCAGATTGAGCCACACGACTACATCGCCGAGTTGTTCGATGCGATGGCGCGCTTCAACACCATCCTGCTCGACCTCGACCGCGATATCTGGGGTTATATCTCGCTGGGCTACTTCAAGCAGCGCGTGATCGCCGGTGAGGTCGGCTCCTCGACCATGCCGCACAAGGTCAACCCGATCGACTTCGAGAACTCCGAAGGCAACCTGGGGCTGGCCAATGCCATCTTCGAACACATGGCGCGCAAGCTGCCGATCTCGCGCTGGCAGCGTGATCTCACCGACTCCACCGTGCTGCGCAATATGGGGGTTGGCTTCGGCTACAGCCTGATCGCTTACGAGGCCACACTGAAAGGTCTTGGCAAGCTGGAACTTAATACGCAGCGCGTGGCAGAAGATCTCGACAATGCGTGGGAAGTACTGGCCGAGCCGATCCAGACCGTGATGCGCCGCTATGGCATTGAAGAGCCCTATGAGAAGCTCAAAGCGCTGACCCGCGGCCAGGCCATGACCCGTGAGACGCTGCACGCTTTCATCACCACTCTGGAGATTCCGGCCGAGGCAAAAGCGGCGTTACTGGCGCTGACGCCCTCCAGCTATACCGGCAACGCGGCCGATCAGGCGCGCCAGATCTGAGCCGGTCCCGGGGCAACCAGGCATGACTGACTCTGCACTCGCGTGGCGCGATTTCGATCCCGCTGCATTTCTGCGCGACTACTGGCAACGCAAGCCGCTGCTGATCCGCCAGGCTTTCACGCAATGGGAAAACCCGCTCGAACCCGACGAGCTGGCAGGCCTGGCCTGTGAAGAAGGCGCCGACGCGCGACTGATCTTGCACGACCCCGGAAGCAATGCCTGGCAGCTCGAGCACGGACCGCTGCCCGAGGAACGTTTCGCCTCGCTCCCCGCCTCGCACTGGACCCTGCTGGTGCAGGCGGTCGATCACTGGGTGCCGGAAGTCGCCGCGCTGATCGCGCCGTTCCGTTTCCTGCCGGACTGGCGCATTGATGACGTGATGGTGAGCTATGCCGCCGATCAGGGCGGCGTCGGACCGCACGTCGATCAGTACGACGTTTTTCTGGTGCAGGGCCTCGGCCGCCGTCGCTGGCAGGTCGGCCCGCACTACCCCGCCGATGCGCCGCTGCGCGACGACGTGCCGCTGCGTCAGCTGGCGCGCTTCCAGGTAATCGAGGAGTGGATGCTGGAGCCCGGCGACATTCTTTATCTGCCACCCGGTTATGGACATCACGGTATCGCCGAAGGCAACGGCTGCATGACTTATTCGGTCGGTTTCCGTGCTCCTTCGCGCGCGGAGCTGGTCGCGCACTGGGCTGGCTACGCTCTCTCCGAACTCACCGAAGACGACCGCTATCAGGATCCGACACGGGTGCCGGTCAGCTCACCGTCGCTGATCGACCAGTCGGCTGCTGACCATGCGCGGCAGATGATGCTGTCGACGCTGAGCGACCCGGCCCAGTTCTACCGCTGGTTCGGTACCTACGTCACCTCACCCAGGTATCCCGAACTGCTCGACGAGCCCGAACCCATCGATGCCGGCACGTTGATCGAGCTGGCACGGAAGGCAGGGCTCGAGCGGACTCCCGGCAGCCGCTTGGCCCGCTTCAAAACCGCCGACGGCATCCTGCTGTTTGCCGATGGCGAGAGCCACGACTGCCCGGCCGCGCTGGCACCGCTCGCGCAATGGCTGGCAGACGAACACAGTTTCCCCCCCGAAGAGCTCGCGCCCTGGCTGCAACAGCCGGCCGCGGTGGAGCTGCTCTGTCGCCTCTGCAACCAGGCCGCCATTCGCCTCGTCGAGGACTGACTCCCTCAAGGCTGCGCCTGGCATCTCGGGCCGGCCGGCTCCCATC
>JAJUJZ010000214.1 GCA_029265075.1 Gammaproteobacteria bacterium
ACGCGCTGGCGGGCGGCTTTGTCGGTACTGGCAGCGGCGGCGAACCGATCCGCAACCCGGATGCCTATCCCACCGGCAAGAACTTCTACGGACTCGATCCGGAAAAGGTGCCGACCCAGGCCGCCTGGCGGCTGGGCTCGGAGCTGGGCCAGCAGTTGCTCGACAGCTATCACGAGCAGCACGGCCGCTACCCGGCCAAGGTATCGTTCGTGATCTGGGGGGATGAGACCATGCGTCACGAAGGCATCGTCGAGTCGCAGATCTTCTACCTGCTGGGCACCCGGCCAGTCTGGAACGAACGGGGCCAGCTGGTGGATGTGGAAGTCATTCCGCGCGCCGAGCTGGGTCGTCCGCGGGTCGACATCGTCATTGCCAGCGCCGCCGAGGGGATGTTCACCAATCTCACCATGATGATGGATCGTGCGGTCCAGAAAGTAAAAATGGTGGACGAAGCCGACAACATGGTGCGCCGGCACTATCTCGCTACGCGTGCAGCACTGATCGAGCGCGGCTACAGTGAAGAGGATGCCGAGCGCCGCGCCGGCGTGCGCATCTTCGACGAGCCGCCGGGCACCTACAACCTCAACACCTCGGCCATCGCCGCTGCCAGCGGCACCTGGGAGACCGATGCGGGGCTGGCCCACGACTACATGAAGAAGATGGGCCACGGCTTCGGCAACGGCTTCTGGGGCGAACCGATGGAAGATGTGTTCCGGCTGGCGCTGGCCGGCACCGAACAGATCGTCCACAGCAGTTCGACCATGCTCTATGGCGCGCTCGATAACGACGATTTCTACATGTACATGGGTGGGCTGGCGGCAGCGGTGCGCAGTGTCGACGGCACCACGCCGGAGCTGATGGTCACCAATACCCGCGACCTCGGTAACCCGGAAATGACCACGCTCGACAAGTTCATCGGCACCGAATTCCGCTCGCGCTACATCAACCCCGAGTGGATCCGCGGCATGCAGGCAGAAGGCTATGCCGGGGCAGTGGAAATGCAGCAGTTCGTCGAGTACCTGTGGGGCTGGGAAGCCACGGTCAGTGATGTCATCGACGAGCGGATGTGGCAGGAGACCTTCGAGGTCTATGTGCAGGACAAGCACGGCCTCGATATGGATGCCTGGTTCGATCGCCACTCGCCCTACGCTTTTCAGAATATCTCGGCGCGGATGCTGGAAACGATCCGCAAAGAGGGCTGGGATGCTGCGGAGGCGGTGGAGCAGGAGCTGCTGCAGGCCTATCTCGACAGCGTCGAGGAGCATGGCGTGGGCTGCTCCGAAGTGACCTGCGGCAACCCCCGGCTGCTGCAGCACATCATCGAGCGCGCCACCGAGCTGGGTCTGTCCGCCGGGCAGATCGAGCAGTTGCGCAGCGATGCCGAGCGCCAGCTGGGCGCACCCATTGCCGAACTGGCTGCTGCCATGCAGCAGTTCAGCGAGCACAACGAGCAAGTGATTCGTGAGCGCGAGGTCCCCAGCTACGCGGAGGCGGCACCAGCGGCGGTCGGCAGTGCGCCATCGCTGCAGGGTTACCGGATGGAGCGG
>JAJUJZ010000013.1 GCA_029265075.1 Gammaproteobacteria bacterium
AGGTATTTGCAGCGCATGGCTACGAAGGTGCGCGCACCCGCGCCATCGCCGAGGCCGCCGGCGTCAATCTCGGCCTGCTGCAGTACTACTGGGGCAGCAAGGAAGGACTGTTCCGGGAGGTCTGCGAACACCGTTTTCGCGCGGTCAACGATGAGCGTCTGGCGCGGCTGAAATCGTTGCAGGAGATGCAGGGCAGCCGCGACGAGGTGGTTGAGGCACTGGTGCGCGCCATGCTCGAGCCGCTGCGCGATTTCTACCAGCGTCAGGGGGCAGGCCAGGAGCAGATTCTCAGCGCGCTTTATGCCCGTGTGATGTCAGATCCTGCCCCCGAAACCGTCTCAATCATGCGCGATTTGTTTACCGAACTGACGCTCGTGTTCGTCGGCCAGCTGCAGGCGGCCTGCGACCATCTGACCGAGCGGGAGTTCTACTGGCGTCTGCCCAGTGTGCTGGGTCCGTTCACCTATGCGCAGTCTTTCAGCGAGCGCGCTGCCTTCCTCAGTGGCGGCCGCATGGAGTCGTTCGATCTTACTGAAGGTACCGAGTTTCTGGTGCATAGCACACTCGCCGTTCTGCTGGCACCGCCGGTGGTGGTCAAATCTTAAATTCTGTCCATGTTTCGTTGCCTTGACCGTTTCGCTCTTGATTCGTATTTGTACGTGTGACTAACTATTAGTCCGCTGAGTAAATCAGGGGAGGAGTGCCGGGACAGGCGCTCCCAATAATCGATAAAGACCGACATGCGCATGGTTCAGGCCGGCGCATAGTGCGCGAAGAGGGACACCAATGGACGCATCCATCGATCGTGATGGCGCTGCTGCTCGCCGCAATTTCCTGCTTGCAGGTGCAGGCCTGCTGGGTGTGGCAGCGTTGCAGAGCAGCCCGGCGACCGCCGCTGAACAGGGCGTTGCAGGCCCGGACGGCTTCAATGGCATTTCGCTGCTTGACCGCATGCAGATCATGGAGCGGGTAGCCCGCTACTCCTGGGCGTTCGATGGCGGCGACCTGGCGGCCTATCTCGACTGCTTCTGGCCCGATGGCGTGCTCATGCACCCCAGGCGTGATGGTTCGCCCGGCCGCTTCGAAGGCCATGAGGGCATTACCAGCTTCGTGACGCCCGGTTTCACCGGACGGCCGGAGCAGACCTTCGGTCACCAGCACCAGTTCAGCTCCATCGTGCTTGATCGCGAAGGCGAGGATGTGCGGCTCAAAGCCTACGCAGTAGTGATGCGTCATGAGTTTCATCGTACCTACTGGCCGACCGGCCCATCGTTCCGCATGGGCACCTGGCATGCGCTGTTCCGCAAGCGTGATAACGACTGGAAGATTCAGGAACTCGACATCCGCATGTGGACCGATACCGCGCTGGGCGAGACCGGCAAGGCGCTGGTAGACCGCCCGGCGGGCGCACCCGGTACGCGCGCGCTGCGTTGACCGGCGCTTGATAACAACAGTTCAGAGGAGGAGCCGATGGGCATGTTCAGGATTGCGGCTGGCGCGACAGCACTGATTATTGGCGCGCTCGCGGCCAGCGGCGCGGTTGCCAATGAGACGACCACAGACGCGGTCACACTGGCCGCTTTGCAGGAGCGCATTGCGCAGCTGGAAAGACAGGTGCAGCGTCACGACGACTACATCGCCATCGTCAACCTGCAGCGCGCGTACGGATTCTATGTCGATAAAGCACAGTGGGATCAGGCTGCTGACCTGTTTTCCCGCGATGCGACGCTGGAGATTTCTCAGCGCGGTTTGTTCAGGGGGCAGGATCGCATCCGTGCCTATATGAAGCAGCTGCCCGATCTGAAAGAGGGGCGACTCTTCAACCATATGCAGTTACAGCCGGTAATCAACATTGCCGAAGATGGCAAGACTGCGAAAGGGCGGTGGCGTGCTGTGGTTGAGGCGGCTGTGCTCGGTGAATGGGCCCAGCTGGGCGAAGGCATTTACGAGAACGAGTACGTCAAGGAGGACGGCGTCTGGAAGATCAGCAAGCTGCACTGGTTTGTTACTTACTACATCCCGTTTGATCAGGGGTGGGATAAAGGCGGCATTCCGCTGATGACCGAAGAGCGCAATAAGATCAAAGCAGATGCCGGCCCGACCGTCCGGTACGAAGGCTACCCCAGCGTTTACATTCCGCCGTATCACTACCGCAACCCGGTCAGCGGGCGTGAGTTTGAACCGCAACCGCCGATGCTTTATCAGCCCGGCAAGGAATAACCGAGCACGCAGGATAGCGACGCAGGCTCTTTGAAAATCGGATGGATAACCGACAATAACAGCGCAGGAGAACGCAAACGTGAGAACCCCCGTCCATGCAGTAAAACTGAATAAACGAGGCAATCGTCTGTTGCCGCTGGCCGCCGCCGTCGCAGCGCTTGCGGTCCCCACCAGCGAGCTGCTGGCGCAGGCGCTGGAGGAGGTGGTCGTCACCGCCCAGTTCCGCGAAGAGCGGCTGCAGACGACACCGATCGCCATCAGCGCCCTCACCGGTGATCAGCTCGAGGCGATGAGTCTGACCAACGTGACGCAGGTGTCGGCTTCGGCCCCGAACGTGACGTTGCGGCAGGGCTCGGCGTCGTTCGGTAAAACGCTTCAGACATCGATCCGCGGTATTGGTCACTACGACAACCAGCTCTCCATCGAGCCGGGTGTCGCGATTTACATCGATGATGTTTATCACGGGCTGGTGTATGGCTCGACCTTCGATCTGCTGGATCTCGAACGTATCGAGATTCTCCGCGGACCGCAGGGTACGCTGTTCGGTAAGAACGCCATCGGCGGCGCGATTCGCCTGATTTCGAAGGCTCCACAGGGCGACGATAGCGGGTATATCGCGGCCACTACAGGCAGCTTCGACCGGCTCGACATCAATGCCGGGTTTGACATCGCGCTTGTGCCTGAAAAGCTGTTCATGCGCGCGTCCTTCCTCAGCAAGGAGCGCGATGGCTATGTCGACGTGCTCGATTTTGCCTGCGTCAACCCTGGTATGGCCGGCAATCTGCAACCGGTCAAGCCGGCGCGTCGGGCCGGCGGTTGCAAGATAGGTGAGCTGGGCGATGAAAACCTGCAAGCCGGGCGTGTTGCCTTCCGCTGGCTGCCGAACGACGATCTCGATATCACCGTTACTGGTGACTACAGCAAAGACGACAGTGCGGCACCTGCGCAAAAACTGATCTGGATCGACTCCACCTCGGTGCCGGCGCAGAACTGGAACCAGAATGTCGCCATTCCGACATTCGGTGTTCCGTACGATGATCGCTTCATCATCGACAACCACTACAAAACCTACGCTAATGGCGTCAACGATCTGCCGGGCGGCTTCGATACCATCCTGACCAGCGTGTTCGAGAACTGGGGTCTGAACGCGACTGTGAAGTGGCGCCTGAATGAGAAGCTGGAGCTGACTTCGATTACCGGCTACCGCGAGAGCAAGGGCGGTTACGGTGTTGACCAGGACGGTTCGCCGCTGCCGGTCAAAGCGACCTCAGCCCACTTCAACCACGAGCAGTTCACGCAGGAGTTGCGGCTGTCGGGCAGCGCGCTCAACGAGCGCCTGGACTGGACCGTCGGCGCCTACTACCTGGAGTCCGACAGTCTCGGGCGTGACGCCAACGACTTCACCACCAGCAATCTGTCGTTCATTACATATGACCCGGCCAGCCTTGAAAACCGGTCGGTATTCGCCCACGGTGTCTATCGCTTCACCGACCGGCTCAGCGTAACTGCAGGTCTGCGCTACACCGAAGAGGACAAGGATTACCAGTTCTTCCGGCAGCGCACCAACGGCCAGATGATGTTCCCGGTGACGCCGGTTGACGTGAGTTACGATGAAATTACGCCGCGCCTGAGTGTGGAATATCAGTTCAACGATGATCTGATGGTCTACGCCTCGTACACCGAAGGCTTCCGCTCCGGCGGCTTCAACCCGCGCCCGACGACAGAGCGTCATGTAACGGGGTTCGGCCCGGAAACAGTGCAGTCGTATGAGATCGGTACCAAGAGCGAATGGTTCGAGCGCCGTCTGCGGGCCAACGCTGCAATCTTCTACAGTGAGTACGATGACCTGCAGATGAACGCAGCCGGTGAAGACCCGCTCAACCCAGGCTTCCCGATTTTTACCTGGCAGAACGTGGGTAAAGCGGTGATTCAGGGTGTCGAACTGGAGCTGCTGGCGAGCCCGATCGACAACCTGACGCTCAACGCGTCGGTGGGCTGGCTGGACTATGAGAACAAGGACCTTGGCGCAGCGGAAGGTGCGGCGGGTGGACCTACGCTCGATTCCTGGCCAATGCATACGCCGGAGTGGAAGGGCGCCGTTGGCATCCAGTACGAGTTCAATCTTGGCGATATGGGCACGCTCACGATGCGTGGTGATGCGCGCTACCAGTCGAAGATCTACAACGATGCGGCCAACAACGAGGCTATCGCGATTGATCCGTACACTATTGTCGATGCCCGCATTACCTGGGCTTCGCTGGATGACAAGTGGACGGTGTCGCTGTTCGGCACCAACCTGACCGATCGTGAATACTTTGTGGCGAAGTTCCGCGGCAACACGCCGCCGCCGACCCACGAAGGTACGCCGGGTCGTCCACGCGAGTGGGGTCTTTCGATCAAGCGCAACTTCTTTTAGCGAGCGTTTGCCCCGGCTCGTCCGGGGCTTTTTTTATTTCGTAACAGAGACAATCTGAGGGCAGGGCACACGGCATGACGGGTACGCGAGGTATTACCGGGACGCAGTGGAAGATCATTACCGGGTCGTTTCTGGTCTACATGTGCACGAACGGTGTACTCATCTATGTCCTGCCGCTGCTTTATCCCGCGCTGATGCGGGAACACGGCTGGTCGGGCGAGCAAGTGACGTCGCCCGCAGCGCTGTTCTTTCTCTGTAGCTCTGTGCTGCTGCCGGCGGCAGGCTGGATATTCGACCGATTCCCGGTACGACGGGTAATGGCGATCGGAGCCGTCCTGCAGTGCATCGGCCTGGTGATGTTTGCCAATCTGGTGTCGCTGGGGACACTGACCGTTGCTTATCTGGTGCTGAGTCTCTCCATAGCCCTGTGCGGCATGGTCGCCAGCATGGTGCTGCTGACGCGCTGGTTCACCGCCAATCGCGGCGTGGCGATCAGCATCACCCTGATGGGCGCCTCCATTGGTGGCGCAGTATTCCCGCTGCTGCTGGGCTGGCTCACCGAGCTCTATAACTGGAGCTCGGCACTCCTGATCATCGCGGCGCTGGCAGGGGCAATCCTGTTCGGTACCATCGCGTTTCTGCTGCGCGAGCGGCCGGAGCAAGACGCTGCTCCCGCCACAGCGCCGGCGGGAGCGCCTGCAGCAATGGCGCCCGCCGCGGGGCTGACACTGCGGCAGGCGGTCAGAACACCAACGTTTTATCTGCTGGCCCTGACCACGGCGGTGGTCTGGTTTCTGGTGGTGGGTTTGTCCCAGCACCAGGCGATCTATCTTGCTAATGAGGTCGGTGTCGCGGAGCGGGTGCTGCCGCTGATTTTCAGTCTGTTCTTCTGGTGCGCGCTGGTCGGCAAGATCGTTTTCGGCTGGATCAGCGATCGCTGTAACAAGCTTCTGACCATGTGTGGTTCATTCGTGGTAATGGCGGTGGGGCTGGTCATGCTGCGGCTGGCCAGCGCCGAACAACCGCTGTTCGTGTACGGATTTGCGGTGCTGTTCGGGTTTGGCTTCAGTGGCGCCTTCACCATGATTCAGATCGTGCTGGCGCAGTTCTATCAGGGACGTGACTACGGCAAGCTGCTCGGGATTTTCACCATGATGGACACGCTGGCCGGCGGCATCGGCATTCGCGTCATCGGTGCCATGCAGAGCAATAGCGGCAGTTACAACAGCGCCATCATGATGACGCTGGTGCTGGCTCTGTTTTCTATCGTCTCCACCGTGGCGCTCCACTGGCTGCATCGTAATGAAGTGAGCGCCACGCCGGTACCACAGCGGAGCTGAGGTCTCATCCTGCCAGCTGCGGCGTGCCGGTCGCTGCTGGTGCCATGGGCTCGCCCGGCTCCGGCTGCCAGCGCCGCAGCCGCAGGGCGTTGCCCACTACGCAGAGGCTGGAGGCGGCCATCGCCACCGCCGCCATCACCGGCGACAGCAGCACGCCGAATGCCGGGTAGAGCACGCCGGCGGCCACCGGAATCAATGCTGCGTTGTAAGCGAACGCCCAGAACAGGTTCTGGCGGATATTAGTGATGGTGGCGCGGGAAATACCCGCCGCCGCCGCCACGTGGGTGAGGTCACTCGACATCAGCACTACATCGGCTGCCTCGATGGCGACGTCCGTGCCGCTGCCGACAGCGATGCCGACATCCGCCTGCGCGAGTGCTGGCGCATCATTGATGCCGTCGCCGACAAAGGCCACTTTAGTGCCTGCCTGTTGCAGTTTCCGGACTTCTTCGACCTTGCCTGCGGGCAGCACTTCGGCCGCCACTTCGTCGATGCCGAGCTGAGCGGCGATCGCCTTCGCCGTATGGTGGTTGTCGCCGGTCACCATGGCAATGCGAACGCCGAGCTGGCGCAGTGCCGCGAGCGCGGCTGGCGCCTCCGGACGGATCGGATCGGCAATCGCGACTACTGCGAGCGTTGTGTCGTCGGCGGCCACGAACAGAGCGGTGCTGCCGGTGGCAGCCAGCTCGGCAACCTTGTCCTGCAGCGTGCTGACATCCACACCGAGCTGCGCCATCAGCCGCTCCGAACCAACGGCAACGCGCTGGCCTTCGACCTGCGCGGTCACGCCGCGGCCGGGGTCGCTGACGAACTGATCGGCGGGCGGCAGTATGAGTTGCTGCTCGCGCGCTGCGGCCACCAAGGCTTTGGCGATCGGATGTTCGGAATGCTGCTCAGCGGCGGCGGCCAGGCGCAGCGCGGTGGCTTCGCTGACGCCAGCGACCGGGATCAGCGCAGTCAGTGCGGGCCGGCCGAGGGTCAGCGTACCGGTCTTGTCGAACGCGACGGTGGTCACTTCCTGCAGACTCTGCAGCGCATCGCCCCGACGGAACAGAACCCCCAGCTCAGCTGCACGCCCGGTGCCGACCATGATGGAGGTCGGTGTTGCGAGACCCATGGAGCAGGGGCAGGCGATGATGAGTACTGCGACCGCGTTGACCAGCGCGAAGGCAAGGGCAGGCGTCGGGCCAAGCAGCAGCCAGAGCGCGAAGGTGAGCGCCGCACACACCAGCACGACCGGTACAAAAATAGCGGTGACGCGGTTTGCCAGCGCCTGGATCGGAAGCTTGGCGCCCTGCGCCTGCCGCACCATCTCAATGATGCGGGCGAGTACGGTTTCGCTGCCGATGCGGGTGGCACGCATCAGCAATGTACCGTTGCCATTCACGGTGCCGCCGACAACTTCGTCGCCGGCGCGCTTGGCGACGGGTGCAGGCTCGCCGGTGATCATCGATTCATCGACGAAACTGTGGCCGTCTTCGATCACGCCGTCGACTGGCAGACGCTCTCCCGGGCGGACCCGGAGCAGGTCGCTGTGACGGATATCCGCCACCGGCACCGATTCTTCCCGACCATCGATGACGCGCGTTGCCACGGGCGGTTGCAGATTCACCAGTCGGCGAATCGCCTCACCGGTGCGCCCGCGGGCAGCGGCCTCGAGATAGCGTCCCACCAGTACCAGCGTGGTCACCATGGCCGCCGCTTCAAAATAGACATGGGCCGCGCCCGGCGGCAGCACATCAGGAATGAAGGTGGCGACCACCGAATAGCCCCAGGCCGCGCTGGTGCCGAGCGCAACCAGTGAGTTCATGTCCGGTGCGCCGCGCAACAGTGCCGGTCCGCCGGTACGGTAGAAACGCAGCCCGGGGCCGAACTGCACTGCGGTAGCGAGCACAAAATAGAGGTAGTGGAGTGCGTCCCGGCCGACCATGCTGTGCAGCCACTGCTGAAAAGCCGGCAGCAGGTGACCCCCCATTTCCAGGATGAAGAGCGGGGTCGTGAACAGGGCGGCAAACAGGACGGATCGGCGTAAGGCTGCCTGTTCACGCTCGGCGGTTTCATCGCTACTGGCGGCCGAGGCGGCGATCTCTGCGCTATAGCCCGCTGCTGACACCGCTGCGATGGCGTCGCTTTCCAGCGGCTGTTGCCGCCAGGTGATGTAGGCTTCCCGGGTGGCGAGATTGACGGCAGCCTGGTCGACCCCGGGCACTGCCTGCAGCGCCCGCTCGACCTTGCCGACGCAGGACGCACAGTGCATTCCGCTGATCTGCAGCGTCGTGTGATTTTCCGCCATGACGACTCCCCCGGAATGGTTCCAACTCTGGACTTCTGGCCACAGACCTTACCATGAAGCCGCTATTGGCAGCCGGCGGTGGCCACAGCGCCCGTCAGCTTGCGGTGCGCGTTCGCCGTGAATCGTGGCCGGTGCGCGGCGCGATGGAGGGCAGTCGCCAGATCTCTTCGTTGTACTCCCGGATGGTGCGGTCGGTGGAAAAACGGCCGCTGCTCGCCGTATTGAGAATGCTGCTGCGGGTCCATGCCTGCGGATCGTTGAAGCGGACCGCGGCGGCTTCCTGCGCGGCCAGATAGGACGCGAAATCGGCAGCCACCATCCATGGGTCGTGCGGGCTGAGGATCGACTCGACGATGGGTCGGAAGAGGCCGGCTTCGAAGCGGCTGAAATGGTCTCGTTCCAGCAGTGCCATAACGCGGGCCAGCGCTTTATTTTCCGCCACGATCAGGTCCGGCCGGTATCGCTGGCGCTCCTCCAGTACCTGATCGGCGGTCAGCCCGAAGAGGAAGAAATGGTCGGCGCCGACCGCTTCACGGATTTCGATGTTGGCACCGTCCAGGGTACCGATGGTGAGAGCACCGTTCATCATGAACTTCATGTTGCCGGTGCCTGACGCCTCCTTGCCAGCGGTGGAAATCTGTTCGGAAAGATCGGTGCCGGGACAGATGCGCTCCATCAGGGTAACGCTGTAGTTCGGCAGGAAAACGACGCTTAACAGTCCCCTCATGGCCGGGTCACAGTTGATGACCGATGCCACGTTACCTATCAGCTTGATGATCAGCTTGGCACGGGCATAGCCGGGCGCGGCCTTGCCGCCGATCAGCACGCAGCGTGGAGTCCAGTCGGCCGTGTCGCCGCGCTTGATGCGATCGTAGAGATGGATGACGTGCAGCACATTGAGCAGCTGCCGCTTGTACTCGTGAATCCGTTTCACCTGCACATCGAACAGGTGCGACGGATCGAACTTCACGCCGCATTCGCGTTCGATCAGCGCTGCCAGCTGGCGCTTGTTGGTCTGGCGTACACTCTGCCATTGCTGTTGGAAGCCGGCGTCGTCGGCGAAGGCGCGCAGGCGGTCGAGCTGATCCATATCGCGTTGCCAGCCGTCGCCGATCGCCTCGCTGATCAGCTTCGCCAGCGGCGGATTGCAGTGGGCCAGCCAGCGGCGCTGAGTGACGCCGTTAGTCTTGTTGTTGAACTTCTCGGGCCACAGATCGTGGAAATCCCTGAACAGTTCCTCGGTGAGCAGCCGCGTATGCAGGGCGGCCACGCCATTGACGGAAAAGCTGCCGACAATCGCCAGATGTGCCATGCGCACCTGCTGCACGTCGCCTTCCTCGATAATCGACATCCGCCGCAGCCGGTCGATATCGCCGGGCCAGCGGTTTGACACTTCGCCGAGGAAACGCGCGTTGATTTCGAAAATGATGTCGAGCAACCGCGGCAACAGCTGGCGGAACAGTGCCACCGGCCAGCGCTCCAGCGCTTCCGGCAGCAGTGTGTGGTTGGTATAGGCCATCGTGGAGGAGGTGATCTCCCAGGCCTGATCCCACTCCAGCCCTTCCTCATCCATCAGCAGACGCATCAGCTCAGCCACAGCGACAGTGGGGTGCGTATCATTGAGCTGGAAGCAGTTGAGTTCAGCGAAGCGGCTGAAGTCGTCGCCGTGATGAGCTTTCCAGTCGGCCAGCACATCCTGCAGGGTGGCTGAAGCGAGAAAATACTGCTGGCGGAGCCGCAGCTCCTTGCCGTTCTCGGTGGCGTCGTTGGGATAGAGCACCATGGTGATGTTGTCGGCTTCGTTCTTGGCGCGCACCGAGCCGGCGTAATCGCCCTCGTTGAACTCGCCGAGATCGAACACATCGGTCGGCTGTGCTGCCCACAGCCGCAGACTGTTGACGGTGCCGTTACGGTAGCCGGGAATCGGCATGTCGTACGGCACGGCCAGCACATCCTGAGTGTCGAGCAGATCGAACCGGAGTCGCCCGTGGCGATCGCGATAGCAGTGGGTGTGCCCGCCGAAGCGAACGCGGCGTGTGAACTCCGGGCGCTCGAACTCCCAGGGGTTGCCGTTGCGCAGCCAGTGGTCAGGTTCCTCGACCTGCCAGCCATTTTCGATGAGCTGGCGGAACATGCCGTACTGATAACGCAGCCCGTAGCCGCGTACGGGCAGCTGGAGGGTGGCGCAGCTGTCGAGGAAGCAGGCTGCCAGCCGGCCGAGACCGCCATTGCCAAGGCCGGCGTCGGGCTCCAGCTCGGCGATCTCTTCAAGGCTCAGGCCGAACTCGTAGAGCGCCGCCGCGGTGTCATCCGCCACACCCAGATTCAGCACCGCGTTGCCGAGCGTGCGACCGATCAGAAACTCCAGCGACAGGTAATGAAGCCGGCGCGGCTGCGCAGCACTGTAGCTCCTGGTGCTGTCGCGCCAGCGTTCGACCAGGCGGGAGCGGATGGCAAGCGCCAGTGCCTGGAAATGGTAGTGGGTACTGGTGCTCTCATCGCTGCGCCCCAGCGTCTGTACGAAGTGACGCTGAAAGGATTCCGCCAGACTGTCGCGATCCATGCCGAGACGAGGCACATCCATCAGGTCCCGTCTGGGTCGCCTGGCTGCCGTCGCATCAGGCTGGCTCCGGTCGCGCTGATCCATGAGTGATACCTCTCTGATCCGTTGAGCACCCTTATGACGGTGGAGCGTAGCGGATGGTTCGGGCGAGTAGAAGCGCGACGTTATCGATAGTCACTTCTCACTTCTGGCAAGCGCTGCCGCTGGAGCAGAGCGGAGCGCGGGGAGCGTGGCCGGGCCGGCCGGGTCAATAACAACGTATTGCAACCGCGCACATGAAAAGGGAGCGTCAGATGGAGGTTGGGCTGGTAGGGCTCGGCAGGATGGGCGCCAATATGGCCCTGCGCTGGCAGGCTGGTGGCGTCAGGGTCACAGGATTCGATGCCGATGAGACAGCGATCGCGCGTGCCGGCGTTGCACCGGTGGCGGGACTGGCTCAGCTGGTGGCAGAGCTGAGGCCACCGCGGACTGTGTGGCTGATGTTGCCGGCGGGTGAGGTAACGGCACTGGCAGTGAACGAACTGGCCGGACTGCTCGCGCCGGGCGATATCGTGGTCGACGGCGCCAACTCCTGGTATCGCGACAGCCAGCGGCATGCGGCACAACTGAGTGCTTGCGGTATCGGTTTCAGCGACGTCGGCGTTTCCGGCGGCGTATGGGGACGCGACGAAGGCTATGGCCTGATGGCTGGCGGTGACGCACAGGTGGTTGCTCGCATCGAACCGCTGCTGCGGCTGCTGGCACCGGCCCCGGACCGGGGCTGGCTGCGCTGTGGACCGGCGGGCAGCGGTCACTTCGTTAAAATGGTGCACAACGGTATTGAGTACGGCCTGATGGCCGCCTATGCGGAGGGGTTCGCGCTGCTGCAAGCCAAAGAGGAGTTTAGCCTCGATCTGCCGGCCATCGCCGAGAGCTGGCGTCATGGCAGCGTGGTGCGCAGCTGGCTGCTTGATCTGACCACCGAGTTTCTGCGGTGCGATCCCGCGCTGGAGAGTGCCGCACCCTGGGTGTCCGATTCGGGGGCAGGACGCTGGACCGCGCTGGAGGCGATCGAACAGGGGGTGCCAGCGCCCGTCATCAGCCTGGCGCTGATGATGCGCTTCGCGAGCCGGGGCGAGGGCGATTACGCCGCGCGAATGCAGGCTATGATGCGGCAGGCGTTCGGCGGTCACGCGCTGCGCGAAGTGGACGATTCACAGGGGAGCGATGCATGAGTGCCACCCAGCCTTGCAGTTTTGTCATTTTCGGCGCCACTGGCAGTCTGGCGCGGGAGAAGCTGTTGCCCTCCCTGTATGCGCTGGAGCGCGCAGAAAAATTTCATGACCATCTCCGCTTCATCGCCTGCTCACGGCGCGACTGGAGTGTCGGTGAGTGGCGCGAATACCTGATGGAACGGGTGCTCACCAAACACGGCGCTGCCATCGATGAACGCTGCCTGCGGCGTCTGGCTGAACGCTTCGATTTCGTCAGTGGCGACCTCCACGATCCGCAGATGTATGCAGCCCTGCGCGACAAGCTGGGATCGAGTATTGGCGCCGGCTGTTCTGACGTTGTCTTTTATCTCGCCATTCCGCCCGCCGATTTCTTTGGCGTCATCACCCAGCTGCATGACGCTGGCTTCAGTGCTCACAACGACAAGGGCAGTCGTCACCGCATCGTGGTGGAGAAACCGTTTGGTGAAGATCTGGCCAGCGCCCGTCGGCTCAATGCCCACCTGCATGGTTACTTCAACGAGGAACAGATCTATCGGATCGATCACTATCTCGGCAAGGAGACTGTGCAGAATTTGCTGGTATTCCGCTTCGCCAACACACTGATCGAGCCGATCTGGAACCGCCACTTTATCGATCACGTGCAGATCACTGTCGCCGAGGAAGTTGGCGTGGAGGGGCGCGCGGGCTATTACGACGGTGCCGGGGCCCTGCGCGACATGCTGCAGAATCACCTCATGCAGCTGCTGTCGGTGGTGGCCATGGAGCCGCCCGCTTCGCTGGATGCTGATGCGCTGCGCGATGAGAAGGTGAAGGTGCTGCGCTCCATCCGCCCGATTCCGCGGCGCTCAGTGAGCAATTACGCACTGCGTGCGCAGTACACCGCCGGGCAGCTGCATGGTGAGTCCGTCTCCGGTTACCAGGAACTGGAAGGTGTGGAGCCCGGCTCTACCACCGAAACCTATGTGGCAGCCAAGTTCTATATCGATAACTGGCGCTGGTCAGGTGTCCCGTTCTACCTCCGCACCGGCAAGCGCATGGCGGAGCAGGTATCACTGATCAGCATTCGCTTTCGCCATCCCCCGCAGCAGCTGTTCCGGGAGACGCCGCTGGAGAACATCGAGCCTAACTGGGTGGTGCTGGCGCTGCAGCCCAACGAGTCGATGCATCTGGAGGTGCATACCAAAAAGCCGGGCCTTGGCATGAATACCCGGCGATCGCGCCTGCTGGCTTCCTACCGCCAGGAGCACGAGACCGCTTCCGAGGCTTACGAGACCCTGCTGCTCGATGTCATCGAAGGGGACCGCAGTCTCTTCATCCGCTTTGACGAAGTGGAGCACGCGTGGCAGGTCGTCGACCCCATTCTCCGGCACTGGGATGGGGATACCGGGTTCATCCACACCTATCCCGCGGGCAGCTGGGGGCCGGACGAGTCAGTCCGCTTGTTTGACAGCGAAGACCACAGCTGGCGCAACGAGGTCTGATGGCCCTGGCAGGGCTTCTTCCTTTCCCATCGGTGCGCCAGTTCCGGGCCGCAACGGCTCAGCAGTTCAAAACGGAGGCCCCGCGGGTTTATTTGTCTGAAATGAGACGCTCGTCACATATTGCCCCTATAACATGGTCGTTCAGGCGCTCCGGTAGTGTTTTTTAACAGAGACACGTTTTTTATGGCTGAGTTTTGTGCCTGAGTTCGCAGGTCAGGCATAAGAAGCTTAGCTGTTCATGCTCTGACGATATTAGTAGGGGGCGCAAAACCGCTTTTATTAATGATCCAATGCTGTTGGCAGGGTGGATTGGGTCGCATTTACGGAAGAGCTGAAGCGGACGGGAACCCATCTGCTAAACCGTTGCCTCACAGGAACTCGGCTCGGTCCGGATGCCGATGTACACCCAAAAGTTTGGAGGCATAAATATGGCTAATGAACAACAACCACGCACTCGCAGCAATCGGGGTTTTGCATCGATGGATCCTGAGAAGCAACGCGAGATCGCCAGCAAGGGGGGGCGTGCGGCGCATGCAAAAGGCACCGCGCATGAATTCACTTCTGAAGAAGCTCGGGAAGCTGGCCGTAAAGGCGGGCAGAACAGCCGCGGCGGTCGTCGCCAGCAGCAGCTCAATTCCTGATAACCCGGGAAAACCGTTAACTGCTTCCATCACGTGACCAGAGATCCGGCTGGAAGACGAAAATGTAAAGGCGGCCCGCAGGCCGCCTTTTTTCTGTGTGCCGGGCAGGGCGCGATGACGGCGTCGATCAGTTGACGCGCGCCAGCTGTCCTTTCAGGGCGACACCGGCGATGACCGCCCCAGCGTGACATTCGTATTTCTGGGCGTCTTTGTATTCATTACGCTTGTAAAAGCTGACGATGTCGACCACCGCATTTGCCCCGGCCTGTTTGGCGGCGTTCTGCAGGGTGATGAGCGCTGACTGAAGTACCCAGGCGCAGGCGTTTTCGTCGCTTTTGTTGAAGGCGTTGGTCTTCTTGTTGGTCACTGCTTCTCGCAGCCGCTCCACTTTACCGGGCACTGACTGGCCTGCCAGATAGAACTTCACGCTGCCATCAAGCCGGCCGGCTTGCGTCGCTTCCGCGACCACACTGTGGAAGTCGAGGTGATGGGTCGTATCGCGGGCATGGCTGGTGAGCGGCAGCATAAGGGCAGCGAGGGTGATAGCTGCGAAAGCTCTTTTCATCATCATTCTCCATTGTGAGTTGCCGTTGCCGGCTTGTTTACGACAGCTGCAACCATTGCCGCTATCAGAACGCTCAGCTCTCCGTCCAGCGACGAAATACGAGAGACGTATTCACCCCGCCGAAAGCAAAGTTATTGTTCATTACATATTCATTGCGCATGATGCGCGGCTCGCCGCACAGGTAGTCGAGTTCGCCACAGCGCGGATCGACCTGCTCCAGATTGAGGTTGTGGACGTACCAGTCGCTGTTCATCATCTCGATTGAGAACCACGCCTCCAGCGCGCCGCATGCGCCAAGCGTGTGACCCAGAAACCCTTTCTGCGAACTGATGGGCATCCCAGGCCCGAACAGCTCCGACGTCGCCAGCGTTTCGGCGATGTCTCCCTGTTCGGTGGCAGTGCCATGACCGTTGACGTAACCGATGGCGGAGGCCGGCAGCCCGGCATCCTGCAGGGCCAGCTCCATGGCGCGTCGCATCGTTGCTGTTTCCGGGCGGGTGGTGTGCTGACCATCGGCATTGCTGCCAAAACCGACGATTTCCGCATAAATGGTGGCACCCCGTGCCCGGGCATGTTCCAGCTCCTCCAGCACCAGCATGCCGGCTCCCTCGCCGATGACCAGTCCGTCGCGTGCGCTGTCGTAGGGGCGCGGGCTGGTGTGGGGCGCATCGTTGCGCAGGCTGGTGGCATAGAGGGCATCGAACACCATCGCCTCGGTGGGACAGAGCTCTTCGCCGCCGCCGGCCAGCATCAGTGGCAGGCGCCCGAACCTGATGGCTTCATAGGCATAGCCGATACCCTGGCTGCCGCTGGTGCAGGCGCTGGAAGTCGGTATCACGCGGCCCTTCAGCCCGAAAAAGATACTGACGTTGGCCGCCGTGGTGTGCGGCATCATGCGCACGTAAGAGTTGGCGTTGAGGCCATCGGCGGTGTAGTTCAGCAGCATGTTGCCGAAGGCCTTGATCTCATCGGTGCTGCCGGTCGACGAGCCGCAGGCAACACCCATGCGCCCGTCACGGATGGCGGGGTCGTCCAGCAGTCCGGCCTGCGCCAGAGCGTGCTCCGCCGCGGCAACGACCAGATGCGAGACACGTCCCATGCTGCGCAGCTGTTTGCGGGTCCAGTGCCCGGGGATCGAAAAATCGGTGACAGGCCCTCCGAGCCGTGTGTTCAGTTCGGGATAACAATCCCAGTTGTCCATGCGGCGAATACCACTGCGATTCGCGGCAAAGGCGGCAGCAATGGTTGGCCAGTCGCTTCCCAGAGAGGTGATACCGGACATGCCGGTGACCACGACGCGTTTCATTGAAGCCTCCCGGCGGTTGAACTGCTCATGAGAAATCAGTTATGTGCTGGTCCGGCGGCGCTCAGCACAGGCCGCCATTAACAGCCAGTACCTGGCGGGTGATGTAGCCGGCCTCTTCGGACATCAGAAAATTGACGGCGGCGGCAACTTCATCGGCACTGCCCAGTCGCTGCGCGGGAATGAGCGGCAGAATTTCATCAATCGGGACGTCGCCATCGACCATCTCGGTCTCAATCAGCCCGGGTGCCACGCAGTTGACGGTGATCCGGCGCTTGCCCAGCTCGGTGGCCAGCGCCTTCGCCGCCCCGATGATGCCGGCCTTTGAGGCGCTGTAGTTCACCTGGCCCCGGTTTCCGATCAGTCCCGAGACCGAGGTCATGCAAACAATGCGACCCGGCGCACGTCGCCGGATCATCGGCATGATCAGCGGGTGCAGCACATTGTAGAAGCCGTCCAGATTGGTGCGCAGTACCAGGTCCCAGTCCGCTTCGGACAAGGCTGGAAAGGCGCCATCGCGGGTAAGGCCGGCATTGCAGACCACGCCATAGTAGGCACCGTGAGTTTCGATGTCGGCTTCCAGCGCGGCGCGGGTGGCGGCGCGGTCGGCGACGTCAAACTGCAGAATGCGGCTGCTGACGCCATGCTCGCCAGCGGCAGCAGCCGTTGCCTCTGCTTCGTCGCGCCGGCTGCGGCAGTGCACCACAATATTGTATCCGGAGCGTGCCAGCCGCAGCGCGATGGCGCGTCCGATGCCCCGGCTCGAACCGGTGACGAGTACGGTCGGGTTCATGTTTCACTTTCCTCGATGGCGTCCTGCAGGTAGGCGTCAGGATCGCGCGGGCTGAAGACGTTGAGGCGCGCTTCGATCAGAATCGCGTCTGCTGTAAGCCGGCACTCGAACACGCCCATACCCCCTTCGTCCTGTAGCGAACAGCGCGCTTCAATGGTGAGTTCGGTGCCGGCAGGAATGATGTCAGTGTTAGTGGTGAAGCGACGGGTGCCGAGCAGAAAGCCGAGTTTTACCGGTTCGCCGGCCAGGCGTGCGTGACCGCCCGCAAAGGCGGCGACCGTCTGCGCCATCAGCTCGATGGCAGCCCAGGCGGGCAGCGCCCCCTGTTGGCACAGCAGCCAGTCACTGCGTACGGTGGAGGCCGCCACAATGCGTTCCGATTCCAGAACAGTCACCCGATCGAGAAAAATCATGTCGCCGGCATGTGGCAGCAGTTCATGTATCGGTGCGTTCAGCATGCGCCGTTACCCACAATCAAACTGATGTTGTTACCGCCGAATGCAAACGAGTTACTCATGAGCGGTCGCTCTCCCGCTAGCAATGTGCCGGGACCGGCTAGGGCCAGCGGCGCCAGCGCGCCGTCGGCCACCCCGTCCCAGTGATGCGGCGGCAGCAGCCGGTGAGGGTTCCAGCCGCTGAGTGTGAGCCAGCAGAAGCCGGCTTCAATCGCGCCGGCAGCCCCCAGCGTATGCCCGGTCAGCGGTTTAGTGGATGAACAGGGTATGTCGGCGCCGAACAGGCGGTGCGTTACGGCGCTCTCCATTGCATCATTTTGCAATGTCGCCGTGCCGTGCAGATTGATGTAGCCGATCGCATCGGGTGTCAGTCGCGCATCACTCAGGGCGTGTCGCATGGCCAGCTCAGCGCCATCGCCGCTGGGGTCCGGTGCGGAAATATGGTGGGCATCGGAGCTGGCCCCGCCGCCGAGGAGTGCAATCTGCTGTTTACCCTCGGGCTGGCGTGTCATCAGAAACAGCGCGGCCCCTTCACCGATATTGATGCCGTCGCGACTGGCCGAGAACGGCTGACAGGTCCGGCTGGAAACCGCTTCCAGTGAGCCGAAGCCCTGCAGTGTCAGTTCGCACAGCGCATCGACACCCCCGCATATTACGGCATCGCAGACGCCCAGCCGCAGCAGGCGCCGGGCACTCAGCAAGGCGCGCGCTCCCGAAGTACAGGCGGTCGAGATCACGTAGCACGGACCCGCCACGCCCAGCCATTCGCAGAGAAAGGTGGCGGGGGATACCAGAGTCTGCTGGTCATAGTGGTAGTCAGCCGGAAACTGGCCGGTGCGCTGGTGCTGCGCGAGGGCATCGCCCGACGCATCGATGCCGGAGGTGCTGGTGCCAATCACCACGCCGACCCGGTGGCTGCCGTGGCGGGCAAGCGCAGCGCGCAGCGCCGGTTCGATTTCCAGCGCTGCCGCATACAGCAGCTGGTTAGCGCGGGAGCGCTGGGTCAGCGGCGTGGATGCGGGCAGCTCCGGCAGCGGTTGTGTTACCGCGCCGACCGGTAGCGGAGCGGGTGCACCTGCAACTTCCCGCAGCGCCAGCGGCTGGGGCGTGGCGGCCACAAGCGCTGCGGCTACCGCCGCCTTGCCGGCACCCAGTGCACAGACAATACCCAGCTCTTCCAGCCAGCTGTTCATGGCGTTTCCGCTCCTCCCGTTGGCAGCAGACTGATCCGCCAGCGGGTACTGTCGAGCTCCAGCTGCCACTCGGCAGACCCGGTCGTTTTGCTGCGCCAGCAGCGCACCGGTGTGCCGAAGCAGAGCTCACGCTGGCCGGCGAGCTGCGTCGCGGCCGGATAGTCACGTTCGAAAGTACTGGTGTCGGCGAGGGCGAAAAGCAGGCCAGCCAGCAGCGCCTCGCGGGCGCGGTCCGGTACCTGAAAGCCATCTTTCACCCACGCGCCATCCGTCAGCACCAGCCGCGCACCGGGTACGCCCAGCGGCGATAACAGGGTCGCACGCAGGTGGGGACCGTCGGCCACCAGCACGGCAAACCATGTCTCCTGGTCCGCTGCGGCGAGATAGAACTGTGCGGGCAGCGGCACTGATAGCTGCGGCAGCGTCGCCGGCAGCGGCAGCTGTGCAGCGCAGCTTGTCAGCAGGATGAGGGCAGCCGTGAGCGCGCTGGTACGTGGAGCCAGATTCATCGTCAGGCCGGTGCGCAGAGCTCAGCGAGGGTGCGCAGCCGCCGTTTAGCCTGAGCAACGAATGGGTTGCTGGCATCCCAGGCGTAGCCGGCCAGAACTGAGCAGATCATGCGTCGGATCTCCGGCGCGGGGTTTTCATGGTAGATCACGTCCTGGAAGCTGCAGTCGTACCAGCCTTCCACGTAAGCCCGAAATGCATTGACGCCGAATTTGAGCGGTTCGGAGAATTCCTTGTCCCAGTCGACTGCTTCTCCGCTCAGCTGACGGTGCAGCAGTGCGGCGGCCATGCTTGATGAGCGCATTGCGATGGTAACGCCCGACGAAAAGACCGGGTCAAGGAATTCTGCGGCGTTACCCAGCAGTGCAAAGCCGGGGCCATGCAGACGCTTGACGTTGGCCGAATAGCCGCCAATGGTGCGGGCAGGCATGGCGAAACGGGCGTTGACCAGCAGGCGCCGCAGGTTGGGCGCTTCCTGTACAAAGTCACGCAGGCAGGTATCGAGATCGTCGTCGCGCCCGGCAAAATGCCCCTCGGCAGCGACCACACCCATCGAGCAGCGGCCATTACTGAACGGAATCAGCCAGTACCAGATATCACGCTGCGTCGGATGGGTGGTGATCAGAATCTTGTTGCGATCGAACTGGGGATCCACGATGCCATCTTCGATGTGGGTAAAGACGGCCTTGCGTACCGGAAAGGTCGACGGCAACTCCAGGTCCAGCAGACGCGGCAGCACGCGTCCGTAGCCACTCGCATCCAGGACGAACTCCGCCTCAACCCGATAGGCAACCCCGTGCTCGTCGTGCACGGTGAGCAGCGGGCGGCCATCCTGAAACTCGATGGCTTCGAGGCCGTGCTCGTAGCGAATTTCCACACCCTGAGCGGTTGCTTCGTCGGCCAGCACCTTGTCAAACTTGGCGCGCTCTACCTGAAACGTCGTGCCGCGGCCGGGCGTGAAATTGTCACCGAAATTGAAATCGGTATAGCGCTCGCCCCAGCCGAACGCGGCACCGTTCTTGAGCTGAAAGCCCGCAGCTTCGACGGCGGGCATCATCCCCGCCTCCTCGACAAAGTCGAGGCAGTGGGCCAGCAGACTCTCGCCAATCGAAAAGCGGGGGAACCGCTGCCGCTCGATTACCAGCACATCGTGGCCGCGACGCCTCAGCAGGGCTGCTGCGATACTGCCGGATGGTCCGGCACCGATGACCGCGACCTGCCGACGTTCAGATGGGAGGTCGGATGAGGCCATGTTAAGAACGCCGGTTGCGGACATGTTTCAAACCTTTCAGTACGTAATTAGCGGTAGCGGTTCAGTGCACAGCGGCCGCGCATGATAACAGGCACCGGCGGATGGCTGCGCTCATTCGCATGATTTTCTGAGCTCGCCTGACGGCACTGCCCACGGGGCCAGCAATACACAGAACACCAGTCCCAGCGTGACCGCCAGCCCGAAATTGCTGACGGCCGGCGTTTGCGAAAGCGCCAGCAGACCGAACGAGAGCCAGGCGGTTACGGCAGCAACCACCACGCCCAGCAGGCTGACCACCATGCCACCGACACGCTCATGGATCAGAATCGCGTAGTCGACGCCCACGGCGGTCGCCAGCAGCAGGCCGAACAGGCCGAACAGGGTAAGGGGCTGCCCCAGCAACCCCAGCGCACCGGCCGCCAGCAGGGCCGCTGCGAACGGCAAGCCGACGATGGCCATCGCTGGCCGCAGTCCAATTGCAAGGGCTACCAGCGCCAGCAGTATCAGTGTGGCAATCGCCTTGAGCAGCAGGGCGCGCCATTGCACCTGGTCGAGCGCGGCATCGAGCGCTGCAACCCGGTCCACGTAGCGGACGCCCGGCAGCTCCCCGGCGAGCCTCGCAAGCACACTGCCATTGTTCAGACCACTTAGCGTCACCAGCGCTGCCGGTGATTCGTCTGAGCTCCCTGCGAGCCAGAGATCACGCCACGGCTCGCCCAGCGGCCCTGTCAGCGCCTGGTCGGGGGTGAGCAACGGTGTCGACTGCAGAACAGCGAGTTCGGCCTGTAACTGTTCCGCAGGAATGCCGACCGCAATTAAGGGCTCAAACTGAGCAGACAGCTTCGCCAGCGCGTGTCTGAGCTGCAGCTGTTCGGCGGGGCTGGCGATGAACTGATCGATGCTGCGAAAGCTGCTCAAGACGTTTTGCTCTGTCAGTGCAGCGAGCCGCTCACTGAGCGCACGGGAGCGGGCCATGACGGTGTCCACATCCTCCCCTTCGACGATAAAAAACTGGCTGGTCGGCTGTTCGCCAGTGAGATCGGCAATGCGACGTGCCTCATTTATCAGTTCCGGCGGCGTGCGGATCCACTGGCGCACATCGTTGCTACTGTCCAGCCGCGCTATGCCGTACGCTGTCAGCAGCGCTGCCACCAGGGCGAGGCTGATCTGCTGCCGGGATGACAGCCGGCGTCGTTGTCGCTCAATAGCGGCAACTAACGCGAGCGGCCGGGAGGCGGGCTGCAGCCGGGTGCCGGCCAGCAGGGCCGGCAGCAGTCCGACGGCGACCAGAAAGGCGCCGCCAAGGCCGGCGATGGAGAATACCGCGATCTGCGTCAGCGCCGGAAAGGGTGTGAACAGCAACGCGCCATATCCCACCACGCTGGTGGCGAGGCTGAGTCGCAATCCCGGCAGCGTACTGCGCAGCGCCGTCAGACTATGCCATTGTGGCGCTGCATCTTCGTGCTGCTGGTCCTGTCTTTTTGTCAGCCAGCTTTTCGACAGATAGTGAAGCGGGTAGTCAATGGCGACGCCGATGAGGCTGGCTCCCAGCACCAGGGTGAGAACATGAATCTCGCCAAACAGTCCGACTGAGGCGACGGCACCGCACACCAGGCCCAGCGATACCGGCAGCAGTGCCATGAGTGCGCGTGGGGAACGGAAGGCGAACAGCAGGAGCAGAATGATGCCTATGACGCTGCCACCACCCACCCAGGCAACCTCCGCTGCGGCCTGATCGCGGGCGGCCGCAGCGTAGAGTACGCCACCGAGCGCCAGCAGTTCGCCGCCGCCAGCGGTCACCTGCGCGCGGGCCAGGGCCACTGCATCACGCACCGCGACCGGGGCGGCAACATCGAAGGAAGTGGTATTGATGCGGGCTTCCGCCAGAATCCAGATCCGCTCGTCAGCCTCAATGGTTACTGCGCCGGTGGTGGCGTCGATAGCGATATCGCCATTGCCCTGAGGCAGCGAAATATGGCGCGTGAGGCCCAGCCAGTCGCGATCGGGCGCGACTACACCGCCCGCACTGAAAGGGTCGAACAGGGCCGCTGCCCGCTGCGCGAGGTAGCGTTCAGGGTGATGCAGCAGCTGGTCGCGGGTAGCATTATCGAGCAGCGCCAGCCGGCCGGCCAGCAGCTGCTGGCCCACTTTGTCGAGATCTGGCTGCTGCTGCCAGCGCACCCATTCAAAGCAGCCGCAGGTGTTGAGCTGCGTCGCTGTCTGTTCCGCCAGGGCTGACGCGTGCGAGCGCTGGTCATGGCCGATCAGCAACAGCAGGCGTTCATTGAGCCGTTGCTCGACCCGTTGCTGGGCGCGCTGTTCCTGTGCGGTCTGCTCCAGCGTGGGCAGCAATGCCGTGAGATCGGTTGACAGGGGTGGACCATCCCGCCACTGCCAGGCAGCTGCGATCATCACCAGCAGCACGATGGCGAGCGTGCCGAGAGGCAGTGGCTGCTGCAACGCTGCCCGGACCGGAGCCGGTTGGGAACGGTCGTTACTGATCAAGCTCAGCCTGCTCCGCTGGCGCAAGCGTTGTTGCCGGCTCGGCCTGCAGGCGGATGACGGTGCGGTCGCCGCTCTGCTCCTGCAGCTCAATGCCCTGCACGACCTCGGCGCCGATCAGCTGGATGCCTGCGAAGATCTGCCGGAGCAGTGCCCCGCGGGGCGTAAGTTCTGCGCGCCAGCCGGTATCCGATTCGATCAGTGTAATCTCGAAGTCGCGCTGCAGCGCGGCCACATCACCGCCGAGTGCTGCCAGAAAGAGGCGCTGCTGGGCAGCGGCGCCCCCTTGCGGGACTGGCTGCCACTGCTGCTCATGCCAGCGGGCTACCCCCTGCGTATTGATGCGGTAGCGCTGGCTGATCGGTGTCTCCAGCAGCCACAGCAGGCCGTGCTCCTGTGCCAGCACGAAGCGGCCGCTGCTGACGAGCGGCTGAGCCAGCGCGCGCAGGTGCTTTTCCTGCACGAAACTGCCACGCACCACAGCGTGTGAGCGCAGCTGCTCGCTGAGTTCTTCCAGCGTCATGCCCAGCGCCAGTGTGGGCACCAGCAGCCATAACAGTACCAGCATTTTCATGATTGCAGCACTCGCGTGACTGCATCGAGCAACGGCGGCGGCGAGGCGAACTGCATTTCACCATTAGCCAGGTCCACTGCTACCTGTACAGTGGTGGCGCGGGTGAGGCGCGTGCCCGTTGCCGCGCAGCGAATCAGGTAGTTGATTCTGAGCCGGTGCTCCCATTCCACCAGATCGGCCGTTACGATCAGGCGCTGTCCGAGCTGAGCGCCTCTGACGTATCGCAGCTGCATGTCGATCACCGGCCACGCATAGCCGGAGGCGGACATCTGGCGATAGTTGTAATCGAGTTTGTCGAGCAGCGCGCAGCGGCCGATCTCCAGGTACTTCACATAATGGCCATGCCACACCACTTCCATGAGGTCGACATCGAAGAATGGCACGACCACTTCTGCATCGGCCTGCAATACACCTTTACGACGCATCGGCTCCTCCCGGGTCAGAACGTGATCCGGCGGGCGCCGTCTGCGACCGGCGGCCCGCGGCGGCAGGCTGCCGCCAGAATGGATAAAAATTGAACCATTGCAGCGGCACACGCAGACACTCGGCTGCCAGCCGATCGGCATAGCGCTGCGCCCATTGCTGCACGACCGTATCGCGTTCGCGGCGCTGCCAGCTGATGGACCTGGCAAAAGGTTCGAGCGAGACCCGATAACGACCGCCGTCCTTTACGCAGAACAGCAGGTTCACCGGGCAGCGCAGCAGGCCGGCCAGCAGCCATGGTCCCTGTGGCAGCCGTGCCGGCCTGCCCAGAAAATTGACGGTGGTAGTGCGCGCACCATGCAGCGGCACCCGATCACCCGCAATCGCCAGCCACTCACCGCGATCAAGGCGTTCGTTAAGCTGGAGCATCACGGCGGGATCAAGTTCGGAGACCTGAATCAGCCGCATCCGGCTGGCACCTGCTTCGGCCAGCAACTGGTTGAACTGCTCGGCGTGACGCGTGTGTACCAGCACGTTCATGCTGACGATGTCATTGATGTCGGCCAGCGCGCGGCACACTTCGAGATTGCCGAGGTGGGCGCCGACCAGCAGCTGGCCGCGACCCTGGGTGAGCCGGCGGTGCACCCCCTCCGGGTCGTCGACCGTGATCTGTTCGAGGCCGATGGCACCCCGCCATACGTCGAGCTTGTCGAGCAGCGCGTCGGCGAAACTCATGAATTGCCGGAATACCGAGCGCAGGGTGGGTCGCAGCCCGGGCTGGCCGCTCCATTCTGCCAGCGCTGCCTGATAGTCATGCGCGCTGCGACGCGCTTCACGGCCCAGCACAAAGAAGTAGAAAACGATCAGATAGATCACCGGCGTCATCGGCCGCCGGCCGAGGCGACGCACCGCCCAGACAGTCAGCCGCATCAGCGCAAGGCTGCCGCGCTCGCGCCGGGCTGCCCAGTGCGCTGCGTCGGAGCTCGTCGCCGGCTTCATGCCATACCCCGCTGCAGCCGGCGCCAGAGCAGTACCGGCAGGCGTATCAGCATGCCGAAGAAGAGCCGGGTGTGCATGCGTGAAATCTGCCAGTTGTCTTCGAGCAGGCGAAAGTGCGAGCGGCCATCGACGGGATAATGCACACTGACCGGCAGCCATCGCATGGGCTGGTCGCGCCACGCCAGCCGAACCAGAATTTCAACATCGAAGGCCATGCGCGGTTTCAGTCTGCGCTCGGCCAGCAGGACCAGGGTCGGCCCGACCGGGTAGACGCGGAAGCCGCACATGGCATCCGGAATGGCCAGCGACAGCGTATTGATCCATACCCAGATGTGCGTGAGATAGCGCGAGTAGCGCCGCCCGGCCGGCATGCTGGCATCGTACTGTGGCCGGCCGCAGATTAGCGCCAGCGGCTGCGCCCGGGCGGCGGCAATGAAGGTGGGGATCACATCGAGATCGTGCTGGCCGTCGGCATCGACCTGCAGGGCATGCGTGAAGCCCAGTGCACCCGCCTGCCGCAAGCCGGCCGTTACCGCGGCCCCTTTGCCCTGATTGGTGGCAAGCCGGATGCGCGTTACCCCAGTCTGTTGTGCGAGCTGGTCGATGACGGCCGCGCAGCCTGCACTGGAACCATCGTCCACCAGAATGCTGTACAGCCCGGCGGCGCGCAGGCGCGCGACCACGGCCGGCAGGGGCTGTTCGTGGTTGTAAACGGGGATCACTGCACAGGGGCGGAACGGGTCTGTTACACCAGGGGCCGCGGTGGCGCGGCTGGCCGACACAACAGACATTTCACTCATCATGCGACGCACCCAGCAGAATGCGGCCGGAAGAGCAGGCTGCAGCGCCGCTCCGGTAGGAAAAATAGAGTTTGCCTCTCGCTTCATCCCAGCGCAGCTGCAGTTCCAGCTGATCATCCGGACGCGCCAGGCGCTGGAATTTGATCACTTCCATGCCGCCGAACCGGGGCGGGAGACCGGGCAGCAGCTGGCGGGCAATGGTGAGCGCCCAGCTGATCTGCACCACACCGGGCAACACCGGTGTGCCGGGAAAGTGACCCGAGAAATGGGCCAGATCCAGCGGCACCCGCAGCTGTACGGTCCACTCATTGTGAGCATTCGGCACGCTGTCGAGCTGCTCTGGCAGACGGGGTCGCGGGGCACGCAGCAACACTTCCAGCGTCGCCGCCGGCAGCTTGTCCTGGGCGGTGAATGGCAGTTCTCGCACCAGCCGCCAGCGTCGGGGCAGAGCCAGCCTCTCGGTGTGGTGCGCGAGCCACTCCCGAAGCGTCCCGGTCACCGCCCGGCGGCCCTGCGTGCGCAGCGCCGCGCGTCCGGCCGGACTCAGCGCAACCACGGCACCGAGAAACGCGCGTCGCTCCTGCAACACGCCGAGACGTGCGTCGACCACCCACGGGTGAGCACACAGACGCTGTTCGATCTGCGGCAGAGAGATGCGCTTGTCTTCCAGTTTAACGATCCGGTCGAGGCGCTCGCCCAGCTCGAACCGACCGTCGCTGTGCAGCGTCACTGCATCTGCCGTAACGAACGGACGGTGATCGGGCAAGTAAGGGGATGCGAGCTGCAATGCGCCGCGAGCATCGCAGCTGACGGTGATGCCTGGAAACGGCTGCCACGGCTGTTGCCCCTGGCGCCAGCCGATGCCGCCCGTCTCCGAACTGCCATAAATTTCCAGCGGCCACTGGCCACCGCGACTGGCGATCACGGCGGCTGCAGGGGCGGGGAGGGCACCACCGGAAGAAAATATGCGACGCACACCGCGCAAGGACTGGAAGTCGAAGGCGTCTCCCAGCCGTTTCAGCAGCGCCGGGCTGGCCACCCAAACAGTGTGTGCGAACGCCGCGCTGGCCTGCTGCATCTCCTCCGGAAACGGGCGTGCGATCCGCATAAACGGTACACCCGCGGCGAGCGGCCAGAGAACCCGGTAGAGCAGCCCGTAAATATGGTGCGCCGCCACCGAACCGATCACCACTGCCCCCGCAAGCTCAGTGCCCCAGAGCTGGTGCAGGGTGCGCACCTCGGTGCTGAGCTGGTGCAGCCGTTTGAGGATCAGTTTGGGGCGGCCACTGGAGCCCGAGGTGCAGAGCAGCAGTGTGGCAGCGGGGCTGAGCGGGGCGGGAGCGAGCGGCGCGGTCAGCAGCTCGGCAACGGACAGCGTCCCGGAGCGATCGCCGAGCACTGTCAGCGGAGATCGCTGCTGACCCTCAGAAGCGGGCAGCACGCAGTCGAGTTCGGCGTCTGCGGGCAGCTGTCCTTCGGCAGCGAGAATCGGCGTCGCTCCCGCTCGCCAGGCACCAAGCAGCGCCACGGCCAGTTCAGAGGCGTCGTCAAATTGCAGGACCAGACGGGTAATCCGGCGCTGCTGAAGACCTGCAGCCAGCTGCAGTGCACGGCTCCGCAATGCCGCAGGCGGCAGGCTGACCTGGTCGGGCAGATCATATGGTTGCTGTTGTGGCGTATCCGCCTCAGTCACCAGCCACTGCTCCAGTGGTGTCCAGCTCATGTGGCGAGTACCCGCTGCCGCACCAGCCACTCTCCACCCAGCAGCAGTCCGATCAGGCCGTAGGCGATCAGGCCGTTGTAGAGCGTCCACCAGCTGAGCGGCGCCCACAGGGTGAGCGCTGCGGCAATGGCGCCATTGAGCAGAAAGAAGAGCGACCAGATCACAGTGACGCGCCGGGTATAGGCGATGCCGGCCACCGGCAGAGCGGGGTCGCGCAGCCGCGCCAGCGTTTCGATGACCGGTGTGCCCCGCAGGCTTGAAGCAAATACCAGGAGCAGCGCACCGTTGATCAGCACCGGATACCACAGCAGCAGGGATGCGTCATCCACGGCTGCCGTCACCGCGCAGAACAGCAGTGCCGCAGCCGCCGGCAACAGGGTGCGACGATTGCGGCCAGTGACCAGCAGCCGGCCCAGCCAGAGCAGGCCCAGCAGCAGCACCAGATAGCGGGGTGACCAGCGTTCGAGACCGAGCCAGACGGCAAACGGGTAGGCCAGCGATACGATCGCCAGCAGCGGTCCGATCACCGCGGCTGCGCCGCGCTTCACGCGAGCGTCATCCGGTGCACCGCTGCAACGACATCGCCCACGGTGCGCACGGCCTTGAAATCCTCTGCGGCCAGCTTTTTGCCAGTTTTGCGCCTGATGTAGTCGATCAGGTCGACCGCATCGATACTGTCGATTTCGAGGTCCTGATAAAGATTGGCCTCGAGTGTCACCTGCTCGGGCTCCAGTTCAAACAGCTCGACGATAGCGCTGCGCAGAACGTCGTAAATCTCATCGCGGGTTTGCACGGTGAGGCTCCTTAAGCGGGTCGGCGGGCTGCTACGAATGCCGCCAGGCTGGCGACACTGGCGAAATGCCGACGGATATCTTTGTCTTCCGGGTCGATTTTGACGGCGTATCGCTTCTGAATGGCGAGGCCGAGCTCGAGTGCGTCGACCGAATCCAGCCCAAGGCCGTCATTGAAAAGTGGTTCATCATCGTTGATATCGGCGGGTGCAATATCTTCGAGCCCCAGGCTGTCGATGATCAGCTCTTTGATTTCCAGCGCCAGGTTGCTCATACGGTCTCCAGCTGTTGGCGAAAATAGTCATGCAAATGTTGGTTGAGCTTGCGCGAGGCGACCGGTGGCAGGCCCAGCGCGGCGAACTGTCCGGGATCGATGTCGTCCCCCACGCACAGCTGAAAGTGCACCCGGCACTTCGGTATGCGATACCACGGTTCGCCTTTGGTCAGCGTGGGCGGGTCCACCGTAATCACTACCGGCGTGATCATTTGCGCTCCGCGCAGCGCGATGGCTGCTCCGCCCCGATGAAAGGACGGCATTGTACCCGGAGTCGTGCGGGTGCCTTCGGGGAAAACAACCAGTGTTTCGCCCCGGCGCAGTGCTGCTTCCGCGTCGTCGAGTATCTCAGCACTGCCATTGCTGAGGTAGCCGGCGGCCCGTACCGGGCCACGGGTGAACGGATTATGGAAAAGGCTCTGCTTCACCACGCAGTTGGCGTCGCGAATGCAGGCGATCAGCAGCACCACATCGATCAGTGAGGGATGATTGGCGATGATGAGCTGACCGGGCCGGCCCAGCCGTTCGCCGCCCTCGACCGTGAACGTCAGAATGCCGCTGCGGTACATGAACTGGGTGAACAGCCAGAACATGCGGCTGATGGTCCGCCGCGCGCGCGCGCGCCGCCAGCCGGGATCACCGGGCCACAGGCTCTGCAACGGAAATACCACCAGACGGAGCACCAGGCCGCCGAGTCCGAACAGCCCGAATGCCAGCGCCGTCGCCAGCAGCCGCCAGAGGTAACTGAGCGACTGAACCATTACGCCAGTCGCCGCCAGAGCCAGCCGCGCAGCTGGCCGGGATGCTCGAGCTCGACCGCATCAGTCGTCAGCGCCTGCGCCAGACTGAGAGCATGTGGCCGGGCCGGTTGTGCGGTAGGGCCAGCGCCCGGTTTCAGCGTCAGGGTCCATCGGTCACCCGGGACCACGCGCAGCGCCAGCGCATAGGGGTGGGGCACATCGTCCATCCAGCGCGCGAACAGCTCGGCGGGCTGATCCTCTGCCACCACGATCAGGACAGCGGGCGCACCTGCCTGCAACAGGGTGACTGCTTCCAGCACGGCGTGCTCGAGCCCGTCAGCTTCGGCAGCCAGCGCGGTCATTTCGCTGCGGTCCCGGCGCAGGATCGACCAGAGACCGATGAGAGCATTGTGAACAGAGAGGCTGAACTGGGCAGGCGAGACCGGTTCGCCGCGGGCAATATCCGACAGCAATGCCTGCGCGCGGCTGGTTTCGCCGTGCCGGGAAGCGAATACCAGTGGCATGTCGGTAATGGCCAGCGGCCAGGCGGTGCCGAGTGCGATACGGGCGAACCGGCTCAGCCGGCGCCGCTGCATCGGGGGCAGGAACGACACATCGGGGGGCTCATCAGACGCGGCCTGCGCGCTCGGGGCGGCTGGTGGCGATGGCCACACGCGCCAGTCTTCGATGTCGAATTGAATCACGCCGCACAGCCCAAAGCGTTTCCACTCCCGTCCCGCGATGAGGCCTCTTGTCGCCGGGTGCGCAGGCGTGCGGGAAAAGAACTCAGCCGGACGCTGGCCCGGTCGAAAGGACGGTATTATCGCTGTGCCACATGACTGCGTAAACAGCTCGTACGGGGAAACGCTTGAGCCTGCTATTGATCTGGGGAGAGCCGGCGGCGGCTGCAGCCTATTGCGCCGAGCGCCTGACTGCTGAGCAACGGGCGCAGGCGGAACGACGACGGGCCTCTCGCGCCCGCACCGAATGGGCAGTGAGCCGGGCGCTGATGCAAAGCGCGGAGATTCGGGAGGGTGGGGCACCGGGTCGCGGCTGGTCGCTGAGCCACTCGGACCGGCATGCGTTGCTGCTGCGAGCTCGGCCCGGGCAGGCCTGTGGCGTCGATCTCGAGTGCAGGCGTCCTCGTCCGGTGGCGCGGCTGGCGGAGTGGATCGCCAGCCCGGAAGAGCAAGAATGGCTCTTGACGCTGGATGAACCTGAGCAACTCAAGGCATTCTATCGGCTCTGGACGCTCAAGGAGGCGCTGGTGAAAGCGATGGGGCTGGCATTTCCCGGCGGCATGAGACAGAGCACACTGACCTTCGACCATCATGGCGCGCCTCGCCTGGCGGTGACCGCTGCCGGCACCTGGCAGGCGCGGGTGTTTGAGTGGGACACCTGGACGGCGGCGGTCGTCTGGGAGGGGGCCGGCGCGGCCGAGCTCAGCTGGGCCGCGGGACCGAACTCGACGCTGCCGGCGATGGTCTGCACCATTCGCGCGAGCACCAGCCCGCCTGACTCAGCAGCGGTCACGCTGTCGGACCGCCGGTGACAAGCCTGTCGCTGGCGCGCTTCGGCACAGCTGCAACTCTCCTGACCATAACTAAGGTGACGGAACCCTTACTTGAAGTTGAGCAGACGCGAACAGGACTCCGCACCGGAGCTTTTTCTGAATCCCGGACATCTGGGCTGGAGCGCGGCGTTGATGCCAGCGCTGGTATTGCTGGCAGGACTGTGTCTGAGCCTGCTGGTCTGGTCCCAGGCAGCCGAGCGCGCTCGCGTTGCTGTCGAAGAAGACGTCGAGCATCGCGCTGATCTGCTTACCTCGCAGCTGCGAGGGCGACTGCGTAGTTACGAGCAGCTGTTACGCGGCGTAGCCGGCCTGTTCGCCGCTTCTGATAGCGTCAGTATCGATGAGTTCCGGCGCTACGTGCTCGCGCTGGAAATGCCCAGCGCTTATCCAGGCTTGCAAGGCGTCGGCTTTGCCGAGCGGCTCGGCTCCCTTTCTTCAGACCGTACCGGGTCAACGGCGGATCGATCCGTCGAGACCGCACTCGGGTCAGTAAAGATATGGCCGGGCCAGGGCGGCGAAGAAGCTTCCGCTATTCGTCTGCTGGAACCGCTGGACTGGCGCAACCAGCGTGCACTTGGCTTCGACATGTTCTCTGATCCCGCACGGCGGGCAGCGATGGCGCGCGCTGTGGATCAGGGCACGCTCGGCATGACCGGCCGGGTGACGCTCGTGCAGGAGGCGGATGAGGATGTCCAGAATGGCTTCCTGATGTATGTTCCGGTCTATCGCGACGGTGAATCCATTCGCACGGCAGAACAGCGGCGCGAGGCTCTGCTGGGCTGGGCTTTCGCACCGTTTCGTGCCGAAGACTTCATGCAGGCGGTAGTGGGGGCAGTCAACCGCAACACGCAGACGCCGCTGGAGCTGGCGGTGTACGCCGGCGTTGAAGCACGGGCAGACAATCTCCTGTACGCGTCCAGCGGTGCGCTGGGCGGTCGGGACCGGGAGCCGCTGTTCAGGGCCAGCAGCAGTTTTACCCTGGGGGGCGCTCACTGGACGCTGCAGTTTTCCTCAACGCCCGAGCTTGAGGCGCGCCTGCACCAGCAGCCGAGTCTCTGGATACTGCTGACAGGCGCAGGACTGAGCCTGCTGCTGGCGGTTGTGCTGTGGCTGCTCGGCCACGGACGCAGCCGCGCCTGGCGTTACGCCGCCCGCATGAACCGGCATCTGCGCGAGAGTGAGCAGCGCTTCCGCCGCCTGGCCGACGCCGCCCCGGTGCTGATTGCGCTGGGCGATCCCGAGCTGCGTTTGCAGTGGGCGAATCGCGGCTGGCTTGAGTTCCGCGGGCGACCGCTTGAGGCGGAAGCGGGGGAAGGCTGGCTGGAAGGGGTTCATCCGGAAGATGTCGTCCTCTGCAAGTCGCTGATCGAGCGGCCGGCCAACCCCGGCCAGGCGCTCGGGCTGGAGTTCCGCCTCCTGCACGCGGATGGCAGCTATCGCTGGGTGCTCAATCAGAGTGTGCCGCAATATGGGCCGGATGGTGCCGTGGTGGGCTTCATCGGCACCTTCGTCGACATCACTGACCGAAAACGGGCCGAGGAAGCGCTGCGGCGCGCCAACCATCTGGTTAACAGTGTGCTCACAGCCGCAGTCGATACTGCCATTACCGTCACCGACCGTGACGGCACCGTGCAGCTGTTCAATCCGGGTGCCGAACGCCTGCTCGGACTGCGTGCCGACGAGGTGATCGGCTCGCGACGCCCCAATCTCTGGGACGCAGATGGTATTTCCAAGTTCGAATGGTATGACGACATTGCCGAAGAGCACAGCGTGGGGCCGGCGGCGTTGCGTCACGAAGCGCTTGCGGCGGGTCAGGCGCAGCGCGAGTGGACGTATCAGCGTCCGGATGGCGAGCAGCTGCGTATCTCGCTGGTGCTGACGCCGCTGCGCGAACCGGACGGCTCTGTCTCCGGCTGGCTGGGCATGGCACGGGACATAACTGCTCAATATGCCGCCGAGCAACGTCTGTTGGAGAGTGAGCGGCGGCTGCGCGCCGTGTTCGATGCTTCGTTCTCCATCATCGGCCTGCTGTCACCGGCGGGGACACTGCTGGACGTCAACCGCACTGCGCTGCGTGCTGGCAAGGTGGGACTGGAACAGGTGCTGGGTATCCCATTCTGGCAAGGCCCGTGGTGGCAGACGCCGACGGCCCGCGACACCATTCACACTGCAGTCCGGACGGCTGCGGCCGGCCAGGAAATGCACGGGGAGGTAGCGACCGGATACGGCGCGCACCCGACCACCATCGCGTTCTCGATCAGGCCTGTGTTCGACGAGCAGCAGCGCGTGGTGCTGCTGGTACTGGAAGGACAGGACATCACCGAGCGCAAGCGCGCCGAAAGCAAACTCAGCGAGCAGCGCCTGTTCCTGGACAAGCTGATGTCGGAAATACCCGACATGGTGTCGTACTGGAATGCGGACCAGCGTTGCCGGTTCGCCAACCCGGCATGGAAGAATACCTTCTCGCGCGTGGCTGGCATGGCCGCTGACGAACTGGTTGGCAGCGACATGGCCCGGATGCTGGGTGGGTTTTATGGAAGCGTGCGTGCGGACGTGGCGGCGGTACTGCGTGGTGCAGTGCAGCGGCGTGAGCGCACGCTGGCAGTGGACGATGACACGCGCCACCTGCTGATGCACTTCCGCCCCGACATCGTCGACCGTGAGGTGGTCGGGTTTGTCGTGGTCGCCACCGATATCACCGAGCTGAAGCGGATTGAACGGTCGCTGCAGGAACAGGTGCAGCGCGCCGAAAGCGCAACCCGTGCCAAGAGTGATTTCGTGGCCAACATGAGCCATGAAATCCGTACGCCGATGAATGCCGTACTGGGCCTGACCCGGCTGCTGGTGGACACCGAGCTCGACAGTCAGCAGCGTGACTATGTCGAGATGATCCACTCGTCGTCGCGGGCGCTGCTGCAGATCCTCAATGACATCCTCGATTATTCGAAGGTAGAAGCGGGCCGGCTTGACCTGGAACGTGATGAGTTTGGTCTGGATGAGGTTCTGGAAAACTGCGCCGACCTGTTTGCAGTGATGGTGGAGTCCAGGCAGCTCGAACTGCTGTTCGACGTAGCCGCCGATGTGCCGCGTCGCATAGTGGGCGACTCGTTGCGCCTGGGCCAGATACTCAACAATCTGATCGGCAACGCAATCAAATTTACCGAACGTGGCCAGATTGTGGTGCGGGTAAGGCGGGGCGAGCTCCGCGGCCGCGCTGTCGAACTGAAGTTCGCTGTAGCCGACACGGGGGTTGGCATCGCCAGTGACCAGCTGAGCCACCTGTTCGAGGAGTTTCATCAGGCTGATAATTCAACCACTCGCCGTTATGGCGGCAGCGGCCTGGGGCTGGCGATATGCCGTCGGCTGGTGAAGCTGATGGGTGGGGAAATCGGGGTGCAGAGCGTGGTCGGTGAAGGCAGCACCTTTACGTTTACCGCCTGGTTCGAGCGCCATGAACATACTTTCGGCGAACTCGCCGACAACCTGACGCCGCTGCGCACCCTGGTGATCGGCGACCAGGATGCAAGCCGCGAGATTATTACGCGGACGCTCACTGCCTGGCGCTTCTGCGTCGAGGACACCCATCCTGCAGCAGCAGTGGCCAGCTGGCGAGCTGCAGCAGCCGGACAGCCATATCAGCTGGCGATAGTTGAGAGCCGGCTCCCCGACAGCGTGCAGGGGCTGATCGGGCAGTTGCGCGCCGTCAGCCAGGCATGCGGTCAGCCGGCGGCCGCTTTCATCGGTGTGATGCCTGCTCACGGGCATGATCGCCTGCAGCTGGATGCCGTTACTGCCGTGCTGAGCAAGCCGTTGACCCCGACCCGGCTGCTGCAGGCAATCGAAGCAGCGCAAGGGCGCAGTACGGCCCGCGCGCAGCCCGATGCCGCGCCGTGGCATCAGCGTGCCGGCGCCATTGCCGGGGCGCGGATCCTGCTGGCCGAGGACAACCCGGTTAATCAGCAGGTGGCGAACGCGATGCTCAGCAAGATGGGGCTGACCGTCGATATCGCCGCCACCGGGCTGGCGGCCGTGGAGAAAGCGCGGCAGTCGCGGTACGACCTGATCCTGATGGACCTGCAGATGCCGCAGATGGATGGGTACGAGGCGGCGCGCCAGATTCGCGCCGAACAGGGCCCTGCGACACCGCCCATTGTTGCGATGACCGCTGCCGCGATGACCGAGGACCGGGCCGCGACCGGGGCGGCAGGGATGAACGGACACGTTGCCAAACCCGTCGATCCGGAAGAGTTGCTGCAGGAACTGCTGCGCTGGATACCGCCGCGACAGGCAGGCGGGGTGTCGGAAGCGCAAACCTGAGCTCCCGGGCGGAATTCGTGGTCATAGCGGAAGATGCGGCCTCAGTGACAGCCACTGCCGCCATGCGAGAAAGGGAGAGAAGCCGATGAGTCAGGTGATTGCTACAGGCCGGCGCGGCGGCCGGCCCACCGGGACGCTCCGGGTCGAGGTTCCGGATGGTCGCAATCAGGAGCAGGAGCAATATGAGGTCCTGCGCGCACTCCACGCCAGCCACTTTGCGGACGAGTCATGGCCCTGGGAGCTGGTCGAACCCGACAATGAAGGTCAGCCACCCAAGGTTTATATGGCAAGGGCAGTGGCGCAGGCGGCGGGCTTCGACGAGCTGATCTATGCGCGTGAACACGACAGTGGCATCGAGCTGGTGCGGGTAGTCGCTGACGCCAGCAGCGAGGCTGCCTACGATATCGACGAAGAGAGTGACGAAGAGCCGCCAACGCGACATTGAGGCTGCGTTCATCTTTCCGCTACGCTCCGGCACTCCGTTAGATTAAGCTGCTAGATCTGACGGGGAAGATGCCGTCACCCTGCGCCACATTCCAATAACAGCGGGTAGCGACTATGGCCAGAAGTGAAGAGGTGGCCGGAGAGAGGACGGATCGTCCACCAACGCAAGAGGATATCGCCCGTTACGCCGCTACTTATGGTGGCGCTCTGTCACGCTATTTTCGCCGCCGCGGTGCTGATGAGAGCACAGTAGACGACCTGGTTCAGGAGGTATTCCTGCGACTCTCGGCTCGGGCGCGGGGCGGCGCCATCGACAATGCGCAGGGCTATCTGATGCAGACTGCCGCCAGTGTCTGGGTTGACCATCTGCGACATGCCCGGCGCCGGCATCACGCAGCGCACGATGAATACGATGATGCACATGCTGCTACTGAAGTTTTTGAACCGGCGAGCGTCCTTGAAGGCAAGGAGACGGTTACCGCGATCCTGGATATCCTGGCGGAACTCCCGGAACGGACACGCCAGGTGTACCTGCTATGCAAAGTGAGCGGCCTCAGGCGAAGCGCGGTGGCGGAACAGCTGGGCATAACGACGAGCGGAGTCGACAAACACCTGATCCAGGCTGTGAAGCGAATCGGCCTGTTGCTGGGTGCGTCTGAAGAATGAGTGTGAAGATGCCGGATGAACTCGAGACCGTAGAGGATGAGGCGGCATATTGGTACGTCCGCCTCACCGCTGATGATCTGACCGCTGCCGAGCGCCGGGCCTTCGAAAGGTGGCGTCAGGCGGACAGTGTGCACGCGCTGACCTATCAGCGCATTGCGCGTGGCAATGCCATCGCCGAGAGTGTGCTTGATCACCCGGAGCTGCAGGCACTCGCGGCGGCAGCCAGTGCGGCGTCGGCAGCAGACAGCGTTCACAGCCGCCGGAGATCCATGCACTGGCTCCAGGCAATCGCTGCGACTCTGGTGGTGACGGCGGGAGTGCTGTGGGTTGCAGAGGGCGGGTGGCTGGGGTCGCCGACCGGCGACATGGCGGCACCGCAGGTTCTCAGCTATGACACCGGCAGGGGGGAGCGGTCGAAAGTCCAGCTGAGCGATGGCACCCGGGTTACGCTCAATACGGACTCTCAGATTCAGGTCGCCTATGCCGCTGATGCGCGTGCCGTCACGCTGGTGCGAGGGCAGGCTTACTTCAGCGTGGCGAGCGATGCAAACCGGCCTTTTCAGGTGGATGCAGGTGGGCAGCGCGTGGTGGCACTGGGTACTGCGTTTGATGTGCGACTCGAAGACGAGGCGGCGCTTCGCGTCACGCTGGTCGAAGGGCGCGTGGCCGTGCACGACCGTTCCGCGGTTCCGGCGGATGTCGGTGAGCCACTGACACTACCCGGTGCCTTGGTGCTCGAACCGGGACAACAACTGATTGTCGGCACCGATGGTAAGGCACAGGTCTCGGCGGTCCCGCTTGATGAGGTCACCAGCTGGCGCGATGGCAGACTCGTATTCCGCAACAGGCCGCTGCCTGAAGTCGTTACTGAGATGAACCGTTATACCGCCCGGCAGCTTTATCTCGACGACGATCCGCGCCTCGGGAGCGTGGTGATCAGCGGTGTGTTCGACGCTGGCAAAACCTCTTCGCTGCTGGCCGTGCTGGAGAAGGTCTATCAGCTGAACGTGGGGCCAGCTGACAGCGATAATCTGCTCATTTCCTGGGGCGAGTAGCGCCTTACCGCTACACACTTTCCTGCCTTCGCTGTGGCAACCGCCTGGCGGCTGACGATTTTCCCTCTTTGAGGCGTTGCGCATAACACGGGTCGCCGACTACGCGCCTCTTTTTTTCCGTTTGTTCTTTGTCGCTTGCGGCTATCGAAAATATTTCTGGCCGAGGTGTAGTTTTTCTTCGCGATGGCGTCTTTGAGAGATAGAGATCAGCAAAACCGATCCCTGACTGGCAATCCCTAACATAACGTGGCGGGAAGGAGGAAGGATTGGAATGAGACCGACATCATCTTTCGTTTTACGGCAGGCTATCGCATCGCTCTGCGGGTGTGCGCTTATGATGACCAGCGTAGCGGCACTGAGCCAGGAACAGACAACGAGACGCTACGATATTGCGCCTCAGGGTCTCGATGAGGCACTCACGCAATATGGACTGCAGAGTGGCCGCAATATTTACTTCCGCGGCGAGCAGATCGGGGAGCGTCAGAGTGAAGGTCTGCAGGGCGACTATTCTGCGGAAGAAGCATTGATCCGGCTCTTGTCCGGTACTGATATCCGCTACGAAGTCGCCGATGATGGAACGATACTGATCACGCGAGCCCAAGAGGGAGCCGATCGCTCCCCCCAGCCTGCACGGCGGACGCTCGAAGAAGTTGTAGTGACCGCCACCAAGAAAAATAGCGCCGAAAACGTCCAGATGGTTCCGCTTGCCGTCACCGCCTATGGCGAGGAGCAGCTGGAACGACTCAACTTCACCGACCTCAGCAGCCTGACCACGCTGATGCCGAACGTCGCTCTCGACGAGGTTGGCAGCGTCGGCGGTTATGCCAACTTCTCGATTCGTGGCCTTGGTCTGAACAGCTCGATCCCCTCGGTAGAGCCGACGGTCGGTGTATTCATCGACGGTGTCTACATGGGTGTTCAGGCGGGTATCGTCATCGACGGCTTCGATATCGAGAGCATCGAGGTGCTGCGCGGCCCGCAGGGCGTGCTGTTCGGGCGCAACGTAACGGGCGGGGCAGTAGTACTCAATACCACCTCGCCGACCGATGAGTTCAGCTTCCGCGCCAAGGCCGCCGTCGAGACCGGTCCGAAGTATGTCACGACGGCCACCGTATCAGGGCCGCTGGTTCCCGGCGTTCTGTCGGGCAAGCTGGCGCTCTACTACAGCGACGACAAAGGTTATTTCGAAACGATCGGCGGCCGCGACGTCGGCGCCACGGATATGAAGATCATCCGGCCTGCGCTGCGTTTCTCGCCGAGTGGTTCACTGGATATTCAGCTGAAGCTGGAACATGGCGAGGGCGATGGCGACGGCACGCCCTCGCAAAATTTCGCGCTCAATCGACGCGGCACGCTCGACCTCACGCTCGATGAAGTCGGATTCAACCGCATTGACTGGAACCAGGCCACGCTGATTACCGACTGGGATGTCGGCATCGGCACGCTGACCAATATCACCGCCTGGCGCGAAATCGAGAACATCGCCGCGATCGATCTCGACGGCACGCCGTGGCTCTGTTTCCACGTGCCCCGCCAGCTCGTCGATCAGGATCAGGTCAGCACCGAGTTGCGCTACGCCTTC